>NZ_SELU01000030.1:0-59092 GCF_006861605.1 Pseudanabaena sp. UWO310
TCTTGTCCCACCAGTTCATCATTTTTCTTCCCTACTTTTACTTGCTTTTTACTACTTTAACCCCATCCGTACCATCTACCTGAAACCCCCTTCTCGTTTACCTTTCAAAGATGACGTGAAAAGTAAGAAAAGCCTATCTATCCAAATAAGTTCCCCAACGGGGCAAGGTGGCGCTTTGCGCCACCTTGCTCCCTTTGTATAGCTACAGTCACTTGACTTAGGACAAATCAAACCCCAAGAATTGATTGGCGGCGCGAAGCGCCGCCAATCAATTCTTGGGGTTTATGTCCTATTAGACTTGGCGACAGCTATAAACCTAGCGATCGCTACCATTACGAACATCTTGACAATATTGCTGGATCGCTTTGGTAATCGTGCTTTGCAGATCCGCATACTTACGGGCAAAGGGAGGTTGCCAATCGGACAAGCCCAAAACATCGTGGGTGACAAGAATTTGACCATCACAGGCAGTTCCCGCCCCAATACCAATCGTCGGCACAGAAATGATGTCTGTAATTTGGGCGGCTAATTCTGAAGGAATATTTTCTAATATCAGGGCAAAAATACCTGCCTCGACCAAAGCCTTTGCCTGAAACAGAATTTCTTCAGCAGCAGCAGGAGTGCCACCTTGAACCCGGTACCCCATGCGATGGACAGATTGGGGCGTAAGTCCTAAATGTCCCATCACAGGCATTCCCGCCTGTACCAATTTGCGAATGGTCTCCACCATCTCGGGATAACCACCCTCTAACTTGATGCCCTTGGCATCCGTCTCTTTAAAAATTCGTCCCGCCGATCGCATGGCTTCTTCGATGCTGACTTGATAGCTGAGAAATGGCAAATCGACAACGAGCAAAGCATTGCTAATGCCCCGTCCCACTGCTTGGGCATGGTGGATCATGTGATCGAGGGTAATGGGCAATGTGTTTTTGTAGCCTAGCGCGACCATTGCCATGGAATCCCCTACCAAAATCATATCTACGCCTGCTTTGTCCAGTAGTTGAGCGATCGCGTAGTCACTTGCCGTCAGCGCTGCGATGGGCTTCTGCTGCTGTTTCCATTTTTGCAATTGGGCGATCGTTATGGGCATCGGGGCATTCCTCGTAAGTTAAAGCTTCGTGGCTTATCAAAAAATTAATAGGGCTAACATCTAATGTAAACTTTTTAAAGCAATTGAATAAGGTTAATTGAGTTCGGTACGAGAATCAAAAATTATGCAAGTTGGTCAAAAAGTTCGCGTTCGTGGTTTCAAGGATGGTAGTGGCAAAGCGATCGCCAGCAAAGTCGGCGAGATCGGAGTCATCAAAGAAGAAAAAATTATGGATGGCAGCAAATGGGGCTACATTGTCAAATTCTCTGACAGTAGTAAGTCTTGGTTTTTTGCGGATGAGCTAGAATCAGCCTAAAAGGATTAAGATGTCGCGCAAAGCGCGACATCTTAATCCTCAAATAAGCCCTATGGCAGATATTAACCGTCAAGATATCATTCGGGGCATGATGGCAGAGGTTGATGGGCTAACCTATAGTATGGCTTCCGCAAGTCTTGAGGCAGTTATAACCTGTCTCTCCCAAGCCTTAGCCAATCATCAGTCAATTATGTTGAGTGATTTTGGTAGATTTTCCGTGCGCTATCGTCGCGCTCGCTCTGCCATCCATCCACGCACCCATCAACCGATGACAATTCCCGAAGTCATTGTTCCCCACTTCACACCCAGTCCCCATCTTAAAAAGCTAGTGCATAAGCCCAATGAGCCTCATTCTGACATTTCTCGGTAAAGGTGGTGTTGGCAAAACGACAGCGGCGATCGCCATTGCTCGTGCTTTTGCTAACCAAAACAAACAGGTTCTATATGTTGGACAACAGGCTGGTGATGATCTCAGCATGAGACTTAACACCGAGCTAAGTATTGAGCCCCAACTGATTGCGCCAAATTTTACAGCCGTACATTTACAGTCAACGGTTTTACTAGAAAAGTATTGGGACAAGATGAAAGGGCTGGAAACGCAATACCTGCGTACTCCCTTTTTTAAAGAGGTATATGGTCAAGAGCTGGGGATTTTGCCAGGAATGGATTCAGCACTGGGGTTAAGCTTTTTACGCGAGCGCGATGCTGAAGGTAAGTATGACGTAATTATCTACGATGGTCTTGGCGATCTAGAGACATTACGGATGCTAGGAATGCCAGAAATTCTAGGCTGGTATCTGAGGCGCTTTAAACAGGTGTTAACAGGATCGGCGATCGGACAAGCCATATCGCCTTTTGTCGAGCCAATTTTAAGAAGTATTCTCCAAGTCTCTAGCAGTGATGATATTTCGCAACAGGCTGGGGAAATGTCATCGGTATTAACACGCGGTCAAAAAGCGGTGAACGATCCTAGCCGCGTAGCCGCCTATCTAGTTACGACTGGCGATCCCTATGCGATCGCCACTGCCAAATATCTATGGGGTAGTGCCCAACAGGTGGGATTAACCGTTGGTGGTGTCCTTTCTAGGGCTCCCATTAGTGACGAAATTTTTGAACCCCTTGGAGTATTGTCCATTCCCGATCAGGTTACTGAGTTAAGCATTCCCGATCACCTTGCCAATCTCGCCCCCAAGCCCATTGAAATAAATCCCGTAACAAAGCAAGTCAAGCTATTTTTGCCTACATTCAATAAAAAACAAGTCAAATTAATCCAGTTAGGGCCCGAAGTCACCATCGAAGCTGGCGATCAACGCCGTAATATTTTCTTGCCCAATGAATTAGCAGGCAAGCAAGCCACAGGCGCAAAATTTCAAGATTCTTATTTAATTATTTCATTCGGTTAAAAACTGAATTGTTAATATGGTAAGTAGTTCAGCATAATTAAAACCTAGAAGGAAGTACCGCCCGCTTAGCGGGCGGTACTTCCTTCTAGGTTTTAGGTTTTAATTAGCTACTTAATTAGTTAAGTAATTACAGAGTTTTAATCTAAAGATGACTACTAAAACTATATGGAATTGGGGATAGAAATAAGCTTATATGCAACTTAGCCCTCGTTTTAAATTATTATCACAGCCCCTCGATCGCTATGCCGTTGGCTTAGTTGTGTTACTTAGCATCGCGATCGCCATATTATTATGGGTAGGCGATCGCACGGCCCCTCAGGTGAAGGAATTTAGTTGGCAGGGGCAGTGCATTGATTCCACCAATATATCCTTTGCACTGACCTTCAATCGTCCAATGGATCGCGATAGTGTCGAAAAAAATCTTAAATTTGAGCCACCCCTCGCAGGCAAAATCAGTTGGTCTTCACGGCGGATGTCCTATACTCCCATAGCCCCAGCTACCTATGGCAAATCCTATCAAGTCAAACTAGAAAATGCCTACGATCGCTTTGCAAGTGAATCGGGACAGAAAAAGGCGATCGAACCCTTTACAGGGAGTTTCACAACTCCAAATCCATATTTTGCCTACATCGGTTCGCAGGGAGAAGACAAAGGTAGACTTATAATTTACAATACCTTACAGAAGGAGAAACGGGTTTTAACGCCCGCCAATCTATCGGTATTAGATTTTCGCGTTTATCCCGATCGCCAAAAAATTCTATTTGGAGCGATCGATGGGGTGGGACAAAACTTACTCGATCAAAAACTTTATGTGGTAACGACAGGAATCGATCGCGAAGATCACCTAACTTCTAATCAACCCACAATCAAACCTATTCTTGGTAGTGATGATTATCAAAACTTCAAATTCGATCTCTCGCCCGATGGCAAGAACATTTTGGTACAGCGTCTCAGCCGTCAACAGGTCGGGCGCTACGGACTCTGGCTCATCCAAGAGGACAAGCCCGCCCGATCCCTTGACAATCAACCAGGGGGCGATTTTATGTTCACGCCCGATAGCGCGTCGGTGGCGATCGCTCAAGGTGAAGGAGTTGCGATTTTGCCCCTTGAGCCGCAAGCCCCGCCGTTGGACTTTCTTCCAAGGTTCGGCACAGTCCTAAGTTTTGGGAGAAGTGGTACGCAGGCGGCTACGGTCAAATTTAATAAAGACTACACGCGATCGCTATATTTAGTGAATAACCAAGGACTACAAAAGGAACTCACCAAAATTAGTGGGTCAATCCTTGGCGCTCAATTCGATCCGCAAGAAAAAACGATCTATTGTTTGCTTACCGATGTCGAGCAGGATGCCACTAAAAACATCTTCCGTGAAAAGCCCTACCTTGCCGCGATCGATCTGGAATCCGCTCAATTAAAAAGGCTTTTAGAACTTCCATCCCAAAGGGAAATTCAATTCAGCATTGCCCCCGATGGACAATCAATTATCTTAAATTCCGCAATTCCCAGCAGCGAGACAACTAATTCTCAAAATAATGCCGATGATTCGGCTCAAGCTACCAGAAATCCCCGTACTCCTAAGGCTCCAACGCAGCTAATCATATTACCTCTTAACTCTTCCAGCACGGCTTCAGCACAACCCGAAGTTCTTTCCATGTTCGGTACATTTCCGCGATGGCTTCCTTAATATCGATGCAATCTGGGAATAGACAATCTGGGGATAGACGCTCTGGGGATATAGCCATAAATCCGCCCACAGTGGTCGTTACAGGTATTGGCATGATTACGGCGATCGGTCATAACCGTGAAAGTACTTGGGAACATTTACTGCAAGGTATTTCAGGAATCCAATCCGATCGCCAATTCCAAAGCCCAGTTGCCAAAATCGCGCAGTTGGAAATCGATCGCTATGCATCCCGATCTCAAAATCTCCTCAAAAAAGCCGTCTTAGAGGCGATCGCTGATGCCGATTTGTCTATACCCTTACCCAATTGCGGTTTGGTAATTGGTTCTAGTCGTAGTAATCAGCGGGAATTAGAATTACTGCTAAATGCGCCCCAACAACTCCAAAGTGAAAATCACTGGTGGGCTTGCCAGCCTGCCCATCTCTCCGCCCAAATAGCCCAGTTATTGCAGACCCATGCCCCAGTTTTAGCACCTATGGCAGCCTGTGCTACGGCAAACTGGGCGATCGCTCAGGCTTGTGAATTAATTCGTTCGGGTCAATGCGATCTGGCGATCGCAGGTGCAACGGATGCCGCAATTACCCCCTTAACGATCGCAGGATTTCAAAAAATCAATGTATTAACTAATTCAGGCGTACATCCCTTCAGTCAAGAACGTGATGGCTTTGCCCTAGGTGAAGGGGCGGCGGTAATGGTGATGGAGTCCCTAGCATCCGCAAAGCGGCGCGGCGCAAATATTTATGGTCGAGTGTTGGGCTGGGGCATTACCAATGATGCCTATCATGCCACCAGTCCCCATCCCGACAATCAGATGGCGATATGGGCGATCAAGGATTGCCTAAGGCGATCGCGTATCAGTGCCACCAACGTGGGTTACATTAATATGCATGGTACTGCTACCCCTATTAATGATGCCCGTGAGGCAGAATTAGTCCAAAAGATTTTTCCTGATTGCAAAGTTAGTGCGACGAAAGGGGCGACGGGTCATGCTCTGGGCGCAACAGGGGCGATCGAAGCCGCATTTTGTTTGTTAGCCTTGCGCGATCGCCTTTTACCACCCTGCGTGGGTATGAAAACGCCAGCCTTTAACCTCAATTTTGCCCGACAGGTCGAGCAAGCGCCCAATCTGTCTTATGCTCTCAACTTCAGTTTTGGGTTTGGCGGACAAAATGCGATCGTAGCCTTTGGTCAGCCATCCCATGACTAATCATGCCAAGTTAAGAAATGGCTACGCCATTTCTTAACTTGAAAACCCTTACTAGGTTACGTGAGTTCGGGATAATTTGAAACTGGCTTTGAGAAAGGGTTTGCTACGCAACCCCTTTCTCAAAGCCCAAAAGTAAAGGCGTTAATATACTTGACACACCAAGCCTAATTTTTTAGGCTTTTTTCGTTTTAGCCTGATAAAAGAAAGTGAATTTAATGTGATTAAAAAATCGTTTTAAGCTATGCTTCTGAGACAAAGCCTGAAAAACAAATAAAACATGAAGAATATCCCGTACATTCTTTTTACGATTCTTTTAACACTTGCTTCTTGCTCAACAAATGGAAGGTCATTTGCAGATAACCATCTGGGATTGATTAAAGCTAATAAATTAAGAGAAGCTAATTTACAGTATTGCTTTCCTACTGTTAAGTTGTGGCTACATAATCTAGGTGATTACAAAATCATATCTTCTGAAGAAAAGTCAGTATCTGAGCCTAAAACGCCCTTGTATTACACTGATGTTGTTGCAGAAATAGAAAATTCAAGCCAAGTCTTCATTTATAAAGGAAAAACCGTAGCAATATTAGGGTAAGGTCGTATCTCTATCCAAGTGTGGAAGTCTAATGACTTCTATCAATTGTATGCCCAAGAACAAAAAACAAATAAAAAATCACCACCTGACAGAAGTGAAGTAAATAAAGATGATTGGTGTGTGTATCTAAAGGAGGATCAGATACAACGATAACAGAGAGGTATACACCACTATCGTATATACTAAGCTTTATGTTTTTTTGCTTGGATAAACTATGGCACGACCAAAGAAAGAAAAAACTTTTGCTAGCGCTTGCCCTCACACCGATCGCGTAGCTTACTCAAAAGGTATGTGTAAATCTTGCTACAACAAGTCAAAATTGACGACTGAGGCGATCGCTAAGACTAATGCTAGTGATGCTGCCAAACAGGCTAAACAACTGTACGAAGACAAAAACAGAGAAGAGCGCAATAGTCAGCGTAAGGAGTACGCTAGGCGATCGCGCTCTTCTGAAGGTTAGCTTGCTTTGTATTCTTTTTTTAAGCGCTTAAAGAAAAACTTAAAAAATACAATGAAGTTAAAAACTTATATGACTATATCAAATGTATATATGGCTGTGATAAAAACTATTTTTACTTTAACCACTAAATGTAGTGATTTATTGCCTTGTCAAAAAACACGCTAAAAGTTTTTTCGTTGCAAACTAAAAGATATGTGCTAAGCTAAAAAACAATAAAGGAAGGTGCGCTAACACCTCCCTTTAGAAAAAAGAAAATCACTGTACAACTTAACTGTTTTAATTTGCTGGCTTAATTTCAGCTCAGTTTCTTGTTGCGTACATTATTTATATTGCCTTCTTATGGTATACGAATCCCCCCCCGATTGTCAAGATTCCGTGCTCTCCAATCAGCTAAATTCATTTAGCGTTACTGAAATTCGAGTTTTACCCCAGAACAGAATAGTAGAGATTTACCTTTCTTTACCTAAGCAATTTGCTCCAGAGTCAATTCCCAAAAGTTTAAAAGACGGGATTTTTACACTAGATGTTAACAATCTCCAAATTTTAAGATCTGTCAATGAAGGGAAATGGTTTACAAGTAAAGAGCTAGAAGAAGCGTGTCGTTTGAGTAGATCCGCCACTTTAAAAAGAGCTGAAGTACTTACTGAAATTGGCTTTTTGCAAAAAGAAGTGGCTCCCGGAACTGAAAATCGACATAAACCACCCTATCAATATACTGCGGGAAATCTACTAAAGGCGATAAACGCAGAAAACCTACTAAAGGCAATAAACGCGGGAGAAACTGAGAATGCCATTCCGCCCAATTTTTCGGAGTTTCCTTACTCTCCCGAAGAAACTAATAACTCAGAAGTGAATGTAGCTGCTGGTTTAAAGGCTGAAGAAACAACGCTTTTACCGCTTAAACAAGATATTGATACAGCATTACAAAATGAAGCATCACAACAAATTATTGAAGATGACGAAACTCAAAAATTAATAGAAATTGGTAAAAGCTCTATGTTGCACAAGACTATAACTCTTGATCAAATCTGGTCAACCCTGCAAGAAGTCTCAAAAGTCTTTATGGACAAAATCACCGAGCAAAACAATAGAATTAGTGAACTTGAGGAGATGCTAAAAATTAGCACAACCACTGATACCGATCCTCAAGAATTCTTGAATGATATTCGCTCTAAGCTCAAAAGAATAAGTGTTGATGAGAATAACGAGACTGAGGTATAAACCCTAATCTCGTTATTCCCTTGTCATGAGCAGCGCTTGGATACCAGTCGTGTTTCCTACACTCGGTGCTGAGGGAATCCCCCCTGACGTTCAACTGTTAATTTTACCCTAGCTATATAAATTTAACTGAATGATTAAAGTTCGTGTTTCAAAGGAGGATTTTGAAGAAGCTACTTCAAAAAGCATAATATATGGATTTTACAACGGAATAAGTGGCAATCATGTTCGATGCGAACTAGCTAAGGAAATTGAATATAATTGTAATAAAAACGATGACAAAAACACTTCATATAAGATGTTTTCAAACTGTACATTAAAATTTGCAGTAAACATACATGACTTACATAACAATCAATGGAAAGCCAAATTAGATGGGGAGATGGTAAAAATTTATTTCTAAGATGTCAAGCGGTATTAAGCACTCATTAGTTGAATAAGCTCATCATGTTCTCTTAGATAATCAAAGAGAACATCAAGACCAACTTCTATATCTTCACCACTTTTCAATCGAACTGTTGCAGTAGGGGATAGAGGGTTCTTCATATTTAATTCCTTAAACTGTTTTTCATAAAAAGCTTTCATGTCTTTGGGGAGAATTGGTTCTTTTGATGAATCTTGATGATTTACATTTGCCCTTTTTCGAGCTTCTTGCCAAGGAGATTCGTTATGGGTTTGCTTTTCCAATTGTCTTCCACTTAGATGTTTGTACTTATCCCAGACCTCTCTAATAATTAGAGCTTCTTCATCTCCAAAGTTAGGGTAAGCAATAGCAAGAGTGCTGATTTTTTTATAACCAAATTTTTTATACTCTTGATACACTTGAGAAACAACAGGCCCATGAGTCCAAGCTTCAATTACGTCGTCAAAAATTGGTTCGCCTTTAAAGACCAAACTCCACGATTGAACATAATAAACTAATTTCCCTAGCTTAAGAGGGTCAAGAGATTGACCTTCATGATTTGCAATATGCAATATATATTGCGCCACGTTTAACGCTGTATATTGGCTAGCCATATTTTCTCCATTTATTAAAGTCTTTTCGCTTTTTTGCCTTGCAAGTTTTAGCAAAACAAATATATTGACATTACATAGCGAAAGTGATAAAGAAATTTTCTTCGTAAAACTATATATCTATAATTATGCACAATATTGATAAAGAAATTTCAAATATGAGGCATTTCTTTATGCAAAAGACCAGCACCTTGTAGGTGTGCTTAATTTAAACAAAGTTATTTTTTTCTAAAGTATGCTAAGCGATTGCAATTTTTGTTATTTAATTTAGATTCTTAAGGCTATATACTTTGGGACGTACTCACACTTGCAATTAAAAAATGGACAATCAAGATAAAAACTTGGATAAGCCGTTGTCTGAATTTGATAAATTTGCTGAATTTACCAAGAAACTATTAGCAGTACCAAAATCAGAAATTCAAGCAAAAACAATAAAGGTAGTTAAACACAAACCAAATAAGGCATAAAGCCTTAAGCCTCTTTCCCAATCAAACTTTTATAAGTGAGTCTTTTGCCACTTAAAGAGCTAGCAGCAAAAACAAATCTTTCGCCATCGTTAGCTTTGCGATAGTTGAAGCGAAAGCATTGCTCATCCAAATAGCGGAATAAGTGAAAAGGTTCTACGCTGATGTAAGTACCCTTTAAAGCGCGTTTGAGTAAGCTCCAGAAGTTCTCAATTCCATTAGTAGAGATGTGACCATCTACATAAGCTTTAGCGTGATCAATAACCATGTGGATATATTCTTCTTGAGTTAGTAATTCATAGCCAGAATGAGCGTCTGTATAGACGGTAGAGCCTGTTTCTACAACTTCTTTAACTTCTTCTGTTAATACTTCTCTTTTGGTACTAGAGATGACTTTAGCCTTTACTTTGCGAGTAGTTCTATCTAGTACACCTAAAACGATAGTTTTACCAGAAACACCACGACCGCTGATCTTAGCGCGTTTAGCTCTGTGTATGAATCTAGATTTACCGCCAACATAGGTTTCATCAATTTCTACAGCACCAGACATCTTCTCAAAACTGCCTGTTTGCATTGCTAATCTAATTCTTTGTAATAGAAACCAAGCTGATTTTTGAGTAATACCGATCGCTCTATGGATTTCATAGGAGCTAACACCATTCTTACAATTAGCAATCATCCAGATAGCGATTAACCACTTGTCAAGACCTAATGGACTATCTTCCATTACAGTACCAGTCTTAATAGAGAATTGCTTGTGACATTCTTTATTCTTGCACTTCCAGATTTTACGAGTGCTAGTATATCCAATTTCTTTAGAGCCGCAATGAGGGCAAGTTACACCATTAGACCAACGAAGATTTACAGCCGTCTCAAATGCTTTTTCAGGATTTGCAAAGTAGATAATTGCTTTTTGCAAGGTTTGTGGTAAGTCGCTCATTTAATTCTTTTAACCCCTCGTTTATATAATTGATTATATACGATAGTGGTATTAAATGCAATACACTAAATGAGGGTTATTAGAATATTTAGCTTTTAATTGCCTACCGTCTTTTTCACTAAAATAGCAACTAATAAACCAGTCATAAGATATCCAATAAAAGCTTCTATCAAAGATAATAGTTTTCCTAGAACTGATACAGGCTGAATACTAAAAGTAACAGTTACAAATGTTAAAGCTGAAAAATATAGCGATTCCCAAAAGCTTTCTGTAGTCAATGATTTAGGAGTGATCCAGTATCCAATAGCAAATACAAAAACAATCGTTAAACACCAAAACAGGAATAAATTTAAAGAACGTCCGTAATCACATGAAATCCTTAGCAAAAAAGCTAAATTTGGTCGCGTTTTTTCTAAATTAATTATTCTTTGTTGCCCCAAAGCTAGATCTTGCAGCAAAACGGCTAAATTAAAATTAATAGAATTTAAATCGACACCTAAAAATCTTGTTTTACTATTGTATTCAACGCTATCTATTAAAACTTTTTCCATTAAACATCTATCAAATCTAGTTCCCTTAATATTTGATTCTGATAGCCAACTGCCAATCAATCTAGAATCTGTAAAATCTGTATTTTCTAAATTTGCACCATAAAAATCAATATTATTCAAGTCTAATTTAGTCAGGCTTTCGTTAGAAAGCCTAATACCTCGTAAATCAGTTTGTCCGTAATATTTGCCAACTAATCCATCTAAAACAGATCTATCAAACTTATTCCCTTTCCATGTATTTAATATTTGTTTACCTTCAGCCGTATCCCATCTCTCCTTGAGCTGGGTTTTACTAAGATTTACCATCGTAAGTAAATCAATTTTGTATTGAGGATCGTCTGTTAGATCTACATTAGGCTTGATAAATAAATTTTGAGTTGTATTCCCTGTTGACACCATGACACAATAGCTAAGAAATTTTAAAGATTAAGTATATAAAATATTAATAGCATCCTAACAACATTTTTCGCGGAATACGTCTAAAATATGATAAACACATGAGATTTTATGCTTGGTGTGCCAAGTATATTAACGCCAAAGTAAAAGCCTTGCTACGCAAGGCTTTTACTTTGGGGCTTTTAAAATTTGCCAGCTTAACCCGAACGGACGTTAATTATAAAGCTGTAGCGCACGCGCAGCGTGCGCTACAGCTTTTGGGTTTTATATTTAATTGCGCCTAGCTACTTAGGAGTCCAAATTCATGTACGATTCTATTCTGTTCTATTCTGCAAAATATGCAGAGCAATCACCTATTGCATCTATTTTCTGACTGAGATACTCGTGCCAAAAACGTTGCAGCTAATGTGGGCCTTATCTGGACTGTTGCTAACAATTGCTAGCACCTTTATTCGCCCATCCATGCTTTTGCCATCCCTCACCAATCAAGGAAATAATGTAGCGATCGAATCGATCAGCGTCACCATGCAGATCGGCGCAGTTCTCTTGACAGGTTGTCTGGGCGGACGCTCGGCAGCGCTCCTATCGCAAACCACTTACATTATCTTGGGATTGAGCGGTTTTGGCGTATTTTACCAAGGCGGCGGCTTGAGCTATCTCAAATCTCCAGCTTTTGGATATCTGTTAGGATTTGTCGCGGGTGGATGGCTCTGTGGGTTTCTCGCTTTTTTGAGACCACCGAGCTTAGCTCGTATGGCTATAAGTTGCTTTGGCGGGCTATTAGCAATTCATCTGGTGGGAATCTTCTATTTAGTTGCCATCCAAATACCTAATTTTAGTGCTATTCAAACTTCATTCTGGCAATATTCCGTCCAAGTTTTATCAGGACAGTTTTTAGTTGTATGTGCCACTATCGTGATCGCTACTATTTCACGGAAGTTATTATTCTACTAATTTTACTTATAGCTACAGTCCCTTGAATGAGGACAAATCAAAACCCAAGAATTAATTGGCGGCGCGAAGCGCCGCCAATTAATTCTTGGGTTTTATCTAGTACACTTGGCGACAGCTATAAGATTCAATTACAGCGATTTACGCTCAAATCCAAACCAAGGGAATTTTTGAAAGCGTTGCGAAGCAACGCTTTCAAAAATTCCCTTGGGGTTTGTTTGCTCGATAATTGCTGTAAGAAAAAACGCGGTGCTTAACACCGCGTTTTTATTGGATGACAATAGATTCAGTACTGAGGTTAAAATTGCTCTTAAGCAGCTACTAAGCAATCAGATACTAAACAATCAGATGCTAAGCAATCAGAATCTTGCCGTTGTTGGTTAGATTGGTTCATAAATGTTTCAATACTAGGCAAAACAGCAAACAACTGATCAACTCTGGTAATTTCCAATACAATTCTTACCGACGGCTGGAGAGAACAAAGCAGTAAATTACTCTTTTGTGAGTGCATTAATCTGAGAGATGCTAACAGTTTTTGCAGACCTTGACTATCGATAAATTCTACATTCTCCATATCGACAATCAGGACTGGAACTTTTTTATTATTCATCATCACATTGGCGGAAATCCATGACTCAACTTTGCCAAACAGTTCAGAGCCTGCAAGATGATCGAATTTACTATTTGTCAATTTGATAGTAAAAGCAGATTCGCTATTTGAGCCTTGATGAAAAGATAGCTGATTAACTTTAGTAATTGTATCCATTGTTCTACCTTTTAATTGCTTCGAGAGAGTAATACTCTTGTTTCCGATCGTGTCATCTACTAAAGCAATAAATGTGGATTGATTGACAACACAAACTACTTTCTTGCTTCATGTGCTCAATTATTCCCTTTTTTGCAACTTATGAAATCATTAATAGATATACAAAGGTTAGTAAAAAGAAGTGATAAAGTTATATAAAAGTTATTTTTATCATCTTGCTATAAATTTGGTAAAAACTATGTAGTGGCATATACCAAAAAGCATAAGTAATCATTATGGGCAATGGATCACCGTAGAAAATACCATTGCATTTTCTACGGTGAATTCCAAGGGCTTAGACGATTTCCCCAAAGAGGTCGTAGTGATCGGCAGCGGTAATTTTAACCGAAAACATCGTCCCAAGGGTTGCTTTACCCTGCGGATCGCGTACATAGACAACTCCATCGACATCGGGAGCAAATCTTGCCGATCGCCCAATTAGTTCGCCTGTATTGGGATTTTCCTGCTCGATCAGTACCTCCACGGTTTTACCAATTTCCAGTTGATTTTTTCGGAAGGAAATTTCCTGCTGGGCAACCATAATGCGATCGCGCCGCTCTTGCTTGACTTCTTCGGCAATCTGGTTTGGCAGATCAAAAGCAGGAGTGCCCTCTTCGGCAGAAAAAGTAAATACACCGACATGATCAAACTCATGACGCTTGACAAATTCGAGTAAATGCTCGAACTGCTCTTCTGTTTCCCCAGGAAATCCCACAATAAAAGTGGTACGGGCAATGGCATCAGGCAGTGATGCTTTGATTTGTTCCATGATTTTGTCATTAACTCGCCCTTGCCAAGGACGGTTCATCGCCCGCAGCACATCAGGATGGGAATGTTGCAAAGGCAGATCGAGGTAAGGAACCACATTAGGGGTAGACTTCATGGCGTTGATTACCTTGGGTGTCAAGCCCGTAGGATAGGCATAATGCATCCGAATCCAAGGTACATCCACTTGACCGAGGGCAGTTAAGAGTTCGGCAAGGCGAGGTTGACCGTAAATATCCAGTCCGTAGTTAGTCGTGATCTGGGAAATGAGAATGATTTCTTTTACGCCTTCGGAAGCTAGGCGATCGCATTCAGCGACAATCGACTCAATCGATCGCGATCGCTGATCGCCTCGCAGATGGGGAATGATACAAAAAGCACAGCGATAGTCACAGCCCTCGGCAACGCGAACGTAGGCGACAGCCTCGTTGGTAGTGCGATAGCGCGGCACGGTGTCATCGGCAATATAGGTAGGAATTTGGGTAATTTCTTTGACCCGTTCGCCTTTTTCCGCCCTCTCGATGACATCGACAATTTTTTGATAGTCACCAGTACCAACGAGAGCCACCGCTTCGGGAATCTCATCCAGCAACTCCTGTTGGAAATGTTGCGCCATGCAACCAGCGATCACAATGCGTTTGCCCATTTCGGCAAGTTCAACCAATGTCCGCACCGATTCGCGCCGAGCATCTTCGATAAAACTACAGGTATTGACGATCACATAATCTGCCAATTCCTCATTGCTATCGACTTGATAACCTGCTTGCACTAGCAAGCCCAGCATATGTTCCGTATCGACGCGGTTCTTTTCACAACCCAAGTGAGAAAATGCGATCGTGGGTTTGACGGGTTGAACCAGATTGACCATATTTGTTAATGACGCGATTTACGATCGAGCATGAAATTTCCGACATACTAGCTTAACAAATCTTTAGGCAATGCGATCGCTATGATTGAATTTCTGATTCTTCAGGAATAGGCTTTGGTTTTGGTTTCAGTCTCTCCGCACAGCTTTTAGAGGTAGCCTGTAATAGTTTTGCCGTTGGTCCCAAGGTAACATCTTGATAAAGGCGATCGTATTCCCGCTGATAATGGGTGGCAACGATATCGCTTTGAATGGCAACTAACACTTCGTCATTGGTGTGATTTGCCGCATGAGTCCAATTGTGGGAACCCGTCAAAACTAGATTGCGATCCAGAATGGCGAACTTGTGATGTAGGGTATCGCCCGCGACTAGATTTGGAATCCCCACAGTTTTTAGGGGCTGCTTCCATGAACTGTTTTTCCCTGTTTTGCAATCTTGAGTAGACTGTAAACCCCACATGTCAAGGGTAGAAGAATAATCGCGGTAGGCAAATTGGGGCTCCACTAAAGTCCGAATCTGCACATTTTGTTGTTGTCGCTCTTCGAGGATTGCCGAAACAAATTCATCAGAATAGACAAATAGAGCCATATCAACCGTTTTCTGCGTTCCTGAGACCGCCGTAGCAATCAATCCATTACTTGTCTGTTCGCGGGGTGTATCTTCTGGATCTGGCGAAAACTTCAGACGAATCTGCGCTCCATCAACGATCAGATATTCAATTTTACGCGAGGGTTTTTTAATACCAAAGAGGCTGTCAGGTTTGCCTCCTGGTCCATCACCCCACATAGTATTAAATTCCTGTTTAAACTTAGCGGCAAATTCCTTGTTCTCAATACGTAGGAGATTATTGGCATTGCCTCTCGTTTCGGGTTTTGTAAAATCACCGTGGATATCGCTCATCGTGTAATTTGCCGAACCAAATAAAACGACTCGATCATCAATCACCATAAACTTATGGTGCATTAGTCCACTTCCCTTAGAGCCATCCGCCGTGTCATCGAGCCAAGGAACATTAGTTGTCTTGATTAACCTCAAGCCATCACGGCGATCCAATTCCTCTTCACTTAAACGACCGTCGTTATTGATATCGGCAAACTTTTGAAATTCTTTATAGCGATCGCGATCGCGAGGATTCATTTTCTCGATCTGATCGGCAGTAAATTCGCTCCAAGCCTTACTATAGTTACTCTCTAAAATTAAACGGACATTTACACCGCGCAATTTGGCATCCACAATCGCCTTAGCTATATTCGGTAAGCGTAATTCTTGAACGGCAATATCGATCGTTGTTTTCGCTTTGGTAACGTTATCAATTAATACTCTTTCCAGATTGTCGCCAAGTCGTTCGATATTGCGGTAGGGATCGGTGTATCGATTAGCTTGATTGTAATTAAAAAATGCTTGAATGTTCGGATGTTGGGGTAAGGCAGGGACTATACCTGACTGGATCTGACAGGATTTAATGGCGATCGCCACTAGGAGCGTTATCCCGCAGAGAAAAACCCAATAAGCGATTTGACGAGGCAGCAGTCGGAATTGATGATATAGCCGAGAATAGGCTAGATAACCCATACAGGCAAGACTTCAAATTTTGCAATTCTAGTCTACAGCCTTAGCAATGAAATCCTATGGTCAATTTAGCGATTTGCATTAAATAGCCATCACCTAGCTAACCTGACGGACTTTGCCCTGATCGACGGCTTGCATGAGATATTCCAAAGCTTCATAGTCGGGATCGGTAATGTATCCTTGTTCGGAAAGCTCGTGGTTAATCATATTTTCCATCTCAGGGGTGAGTCTTTTAATGAGGAGAGCACGATTCACTAGGTTTCTAATTACACTCTTGTTATTCATCATCTTTGATCCTTGGACGTATATTTCAGTAGCGATTAGAGTTAGAAAAGTAGATCTTGCAAGGGATATCGCACCGCGCTTTGACTGATGCCTCATCACTTTTTTAGGACTACTTCTATAGGAATAAGTTTCCTCTGAAATCAAGGATCTGGATGTGACTTGTATCCGTGGTTACAGGTGATTGACATCGAAATTTTAAGCAGGCTAAATCTCTAAGATCCTGTGATCTCTATCACAGTTATCCACCCCTTGACTTAGGACAAATCAAACCCCAAGAATTGACTGGCGGCGCTTCGCGCCGCCAGTCAATTCTTGGGGTATTCCCCAAAAACCGTCAAGTTGCGCCCCTTAGGGGCGCAACTTGACGGTTTTGGGGAATTTTTGCACAAGTACTTAATCACCATTAACGGTCTGATTGAAGCGCAATAACTCTAAGGAGCGATCGCCATAGATCGACGCGATAGTTTCTTGACAGCAGGAGATCGCAAACTCATCAAGGTCTTTTGGTTCTACACCAAACATATCGTAAAAGGTATCGGTTGCGACTCGGCAGAATCTCGGTCTTTGGTCGTAAATCTTGCATTGGCGCTGGATATGGTCAAAATTAATACACCACCCATCCTGCCCCACCATGCTCAAGTACTGCTGTAGCTCAACTGGGGTTAGGTAATCTGCGAGATCGGGGCGATCGCTAGGAGTGAGGTTACAGCAAGCACCACAGCCGCTAATACATTGCCAAGTTGACATTATTTCTAGTTTTTACTCTATACAGTTTATTTATATCAATTCACGAAAGTGTGACAACACTTTTGTGAATTAAAAACCAAACCTAGTAAGGGTTTGAAAAACTAAAAATGGCTACGCCATTTTTAGTTTTGGTATTACCCACTTTATAGCAACGTAAGGTTTGCTAGTGAGAAGGATGGCGCTCTGCGCCATCCTTCTCACTAGCACTAAATCTTAGTTCCACATGCCTTACAAAATTGGGCATCATGGTCATGCAGGGATAGACCGCAGCGAGTGCAAACAATCTCTTTGAGCAGATCGTTAGGGCGATCGCCTTGATTAGCCGTTTTAACTAAACGCTTAAATAATTCGCCTAGCTGCACGGGAATGAGGGCGATGCCCGTGAGTACCATTAACACCGTCGTCAGTTTCCCCGCCTCCGAATGGGGCATGATATCGCCATAGCCCACAGTAGTCATTGTAAAAATTGAAAAGTAGAACGCATCGAGAAAGTTGTGAAACTGGGGATTATTCGGATGCTCGATTTGATAAACTAAGCCCGAAAAGACAAACACGATCGCGAATAACGTAAAGATCACCCGCAAGAGAATCGCAATATCTTCATTCTTATTAGGAAACAGCGATCGCGACTCTACGAGGCGAATCAATCGTAAAATCCGAAACCAGCGCAGGAGACGGAGAAAAGCCACATCAATCGCCCCCAAAAAGAAGGGCAAAATCGCCACCAGATCGATGATCGCATAAAGGCTAAATAGATGCTTGAGTTTCTCCTCCGCGCACCAAAGCCGCAAAAAATATTCCAGTACAAACAGCCCTAAAATGATGTCGTCTAGCAGGTTGAGGCGGGTACGGGTAATCTCGCTAATTTCAAAGGTTTGGGCAACAAAACTAGTAGCAGAAGCAAGGACAAGAATCGCGATCGCTATATTAATTGACTTACCAATTGGTGTCGCAAGGTCATCGAGATAAAAGCTAATTTTCTGTCTTAACATAACGACCTAAGTAAGTGGGCTTAACTAAATATAAAACCCTAAAACCTACGGCGCACGCTGCGCGTGCGCCGCAGGTTTTACACCAAGTTAAGAAATGGCTACGCCATTTCTTAACTTGGTGTAAAACCCTTACTAGGTTTAGTTTTTAATTGTGAATTGGGATAAGGGTTTTCAAAGCTGAAAATGGCTACGCCATTTTCAGCTTTGGTATAAATCCATTCTCTAATTAAAAACCAAACTCAAAATCTGTGGCGCAGGCGCAGTTTGTGCCATATAGCTGTCGCCAATTGTACTAGGACATAAACCCCAAGAATTGACTGGCGGCGCGAAGCGCCGCCAGTCAATTCTTGAGGTTTGATTTGTCCTGAGCCAAGTGACTGTAGTTATAGATTTTGGATTTTAAGTAATTCAGCATAACGAGAAGAGCGTACTGCCCGCGTAGCGAGCGGTACGCTCTTCTGGGCTTTAAGTTTACCTATGCTTAGCTACTTAAAATCGGGATAAGCATAATGTCGCAGTCTCTACTAAAGTTACATTAGCCCTCTTGTAGATTAGATTTTTTTGGTAAAAAGTGGAAATTTTATGTATCAGTAACGGACATGGTGAAGATATCATCGCCGCACGTATCTGCATTGAACTAGAAAAATTAGGATTCTCAGCGATCGCCTTACCCCTTGTTGGTGTAGGACATGCCTATGTTAAGGCAAATATACCAATAGTCGAGCAGTTTACTCAGGCGATGCCATCAGGGGGCTTTGTCAGGATGGATAGCCGTCAACTAGCCCGTGATGTCAAAAGTGGCTTAGTCGGGCTGACCCGCAAACAATTGGGCTATGTGTGGAACTGGTCGCGCGATCGGCGAAGGGGAAAAAGACTGATTTTGGCTGTAGGGGACATTGTGCCACTGCTGTTTGCTTGGCTACCCTCTAAGTTTGGCGGGTGCGATTTTACCTTTGTTGCCACGGCAAAGTCAGAGTATTATTGGCGCGATCGCAAAAGTGGATTACCCCACGTTAAAAAGCCCTTTGGTGGCTCTATCTTCTTTCCTTGGGAACGCGCTTTAATGAATAGCGATCGCTGTAAAGCGATCTTCGTCCGCGATCGGTTAACTGCGGAAATTTTAAACCGCTATTTTAAGCTGTCTGCCGTTTATTTAGGCAACTCCATGATGGATGGATTGGAGCCTCAGGGCCTAGATTTTGGTATTGGGGAAAATGATTGGGCGGTGGCAATTTTACCTGGATCGCGATCGCCTGAAGCCTACGAAAATTGGATGACCTTAATGCTTTGTGCCCAAGTAGTTTCCCGCACAATTCCCCATAACGTGCATTTTCTAGTAGCGATCGCTCCTGATTTAGATCTCGAAATTATCGGACAGAGCATTATCCAAAAAGGGTGGCTGCGGATTGATGAAACCACCTTTAAGGTGCAAAACGCTCGGCTAATTCTTCTGCAAAATGGATTTGGCGATTGTCTCCACCAATGTCATTTAGGTTTAGCCATGGCTGGAACCGCTACCGAACAAATGGTGGGTTTAGGGAAACCTGTAATTACGATCGCTGGTAATGGTCCCCAATTTACGCGCAAATTTGCCGAAGAACAGGCTGATTTATTGGGTTGTTCGATTAATTTGATTGACAAGCCCGCTCAGGTTGCCGATGTGCTTAATGAGATCTTGCAAGATCCCGATTACTTTCAAGAAGTAAGTCGCAATGGGGAAGAACGGATGGGAAAAGCGGGAGCATCGGCAAACATCGCTAAATATATCGCTGAAAAAATCATCCTTTAAAGGTTTTGAGATTCCCAAAATGGCAACGCCATTTTGGGAATCTCAAAACCTTACTGGGTTTGGTGTTTAATTCACGAAACCAGAATCGGTGGCGCGGCTCCGCCGCGCCACCGATTCTGGCAAATCTGGATTGGTATCTTATTCTCTCGCAAGTCCCTAATTGGAAGGTTACCGCAAGATAATGATGCCTAAACTTAAGCTAGTCAAGTTGGTGAGTAGACTGATTAGACTGGCTTGAGCAAAGGATAGCTGTCTTTGACTGAGCGACGATATAACCCAAGCCTCATAGACGATCGCAAAGACTTCAGAAGCAGGCATGGCAAAACGATAGGGAATTCCTTGGGCAAATAAATCCCATCTTCCATAACCACACAAAATCGAAATGAAGCCCCCAAGGATATTTCCGCCGATGAATATAGTTAAGGCAGAAAAAACTAATTTGGAGGAGGAGGCTGGGGGATCTACCTGCATAGTCAAACCAAAGAGCAAGGCGATCGCCAAGGAGCTAATCCCAAAATAGCGCGTCATAGCGCTTTGAAATGGCTCCAGCGAAGGAAAGAAAGACCAGACCACAGGATAGCTAAAGAGATTAACCATCACGATCGCAAGCAGGATTTTCCACAAAAGAGGGAACGATGTCTTTCGCCACCACATATAAATGGCTGCGATCAGCAACTCCGAAAGGATTGTCAATAACCAACCGCGCCAAAAGATCCGATCTTTATATTCTTGAAAGGGAGAATAACTGCCAAAGGAATAGGAATCTTTGTCGGCATTCTGCACAATCCGCATGGCATCATCAGTTACTTCCACTTGCCACGATCCGTTACTGGGGAAAGACAAATTTTCATTCTTATAACGAACGGATGTATTTTTGGGAATGGGCGGACTCATACGCACGCGATCACTGAATTGCCCGATCATGCGGAACAATGGTTTCGGTGGCTCTTTTGATGGAGGTTCGTTAATGGGAAAGGAATTTAAAATGTCATCAACTAGGAGACAGCGATCGTCAAAACAATCTAATCGCTCTCCTCTCGACGATGCCTGCGCCACATTAGTTAGACAACCCGTATCGCGACATTCGCCATATTGAACCACCAGAACTGGGCGATCGCATTTAGCATCGCTACACTCAACAATCTGTAGCCCTTGCAAAGTTTTATGTCCCGAGGTCTGAGTCAGCGTAAACCAGTTCATTTGCGGTAGCGGCGGCGCATTAGCCCTGACGGGATTGACAAAACAGCTAATGGCAAGGAACAAACTCATCAATGCGATCGCCAAGATATGCATTGATTTTCTCGGTTTCCAGATCTTCCATGCCATCAATACATATCCGTCTTTTGTTAACCACATCACTTCACATAAGTAGTTAGACGCAATTAAATATAAAACCCCAAAACCTGTAGCGCATTCTGCGCGTGCGCTACAGGTTTTGATTTTGGATTTTAATTATGTCTAGGTACTTAATAATACCAATTCATGAAAGTGTTGTCACACTTTCGTGAATTGGTATTAAAGAATAAAGTGAGAGTCTGTAATACCCGCGAAACAAGTATTACAGACTCTCACTTTATTGATTTTTATGAGAACAAATCTTTGAAAAAGAGACTTATTTCAGCACGATCCCGCACTTCAAAGAAATCAAGGGGGACAACCCCATCTAAATGACGGCTAACGACATTAAATCCTAGCCTAGCCCGCCGATAGTTCAGCACTAAGGGACTATTAGCGGGTAAAGGCGATCGCAACCAAGCATCAAAATTAGGGGATTGATTCATGCGATCGCTCATGGCTTTAACCGTAAAGACTGATCGCTCATCGGGCAAACTACTGGTCGCAAATACATAGGCTCGTTCTAGTAATTTGTCCCGTAAATTTGGATTTAACCAAGCGGAAATCACCATTTCTAGGGGTGTTTGCGGGTTTTGCTTGACCGCTTGCAAAGCATTGGTATCATTGGCGATCGCATTGGCTAACAGGATTGCCGTTGAATTCCCCGTTTGTTTGAGTTCGTCAACAGCATTGGGATTGCCATTCCACCATCTTAAGGCAGCTAGATTTACGGCTTTGCTGGGACTATTCCGATAAGCATTTTCCAGATTGGCAACTACTTGGGGGTAAAGGGATTGAAAGGCGGGATCTGACCAGATTGGACTGGTAATAAAGCTAGGATCGTTCAGAACTTCGGCAACCATCGCGGCGATCGCCTCAGGATTTTTGCCCTGTCGCAACAGACTAATTCCCAACCCAAAGGAAAGCGATCGCTTAGTGGGAACGAGTTCGAGTCCGCGCCGAAAATAGGACTCTGCGGCTTGTACGGCACTTAATGGATCGGTGGGTGATGCATCGCGGAGACTGAGCCATGCGGCGGCATTATATCCCGCTTCATTATTGGGGTTAATGGCGATCGCGGCTTTAATCCATGCCAAGCCATCCTTTTGCCATGTAGAAGACTGGGGCAGGTTGGGATAACTGATGGCGAGATCCGCCAAATTCCAACCGAGCTGATAGGGATAGTAAGGCTCCCAAGGTGCGAGCTGCTGGGCAAGTTTGAGCCGATCTTGGAACTTATCGATCGCTGCGATCGCTTCCGTTACGGTTTCCTGTTTCGCGATGGCTAAGTCATTTCTTGCCCTTGCTAGGTAGATAAAACCCACGCTAGAAGCTTGCCATGCCGTATTGACGGGAACTAGCCAAGCGATCGCGATTACCAAATAGACTGTGGCAAGGATGGACAACCATAAACGAGGTTGCTTTTGATGACCGAGGCTAATTAATTGCCCGCTATGCACTTGACCAAGATAGGCGAGACTGGCAAAGACGATCACCAAACTGCCGCTAATCGCAGGCACATCAAGCTGATAGTCGGTAATCGCCAGCATTCCATAGCCGATTAAGCTAGCAAACAACCCATAGGCGATCGCCTGTTCTTGAGGATTGGCATTCCAAGTAGGAGATTTGTGTAATTTCACAAATAAACTAGCGATCGCGACCCCAAGCAAAACCACGACAATCACAGCGCCGATGCCTAGTTCCGCCCACAGATGCACGGGCGTGCTATGGAGTTGAAATAACAGCTCGGCTTCTCTGCCAGCCCATGACGGACGATATTGTTGATAAAACAGGATCGCCGAACCCGCCCCCGCCCCAAATAACCAATGGTCTAAGCCGATCCGCCAACCCGTATCCGCCGCGATCGCTCTAAAAAATAATTCTCCCGAACCTTGGGCGGGATTGGCAAAACTCGAAACTAATCCTGAAATTAAAGATCGCAACCGATTGTTGGTAGCAATCAACAGTGCGAAGATGGCGATCGCTCCGCCACCACCCCCGATCGCTAGCCAGCGATTGCCCCGACTCTTAAATAAAGCCACCAAGATGCCATAGAGAACGATCGCCCCCAGCCCCAAAAAGCCCCCCCGCGAACTGGTGGTATATAAATCGACTAGACCCAAACCGATCCCTACCAACCAAAGCGATCGCCATAGTCCCCTTTGGGCGATCGCCAAGCTTGCCAAAATTGGCAAAACCAACATCAAAAAACCCGCCACATAATTTTGATGCCCCATCGGAGCCCAATTACGCGACTGCAAATCCGAAAAATCGTAACTGAGATTTAGTCCCCATTGATTGAGCTTGGCAAAATTAGCCAACTGGGGCAACCAAGTTTGCGTAGTCCAAAAAACTAAACTTTCAATAATTACCGCAATCCCCAATAAGCCCAGAAATCGTAAAATCGGCAAAAGTCGGGAATCCTTGCTTGCTGTTTTTGGGGAAAATACTTCATGGGATTGGGAAGATACCCCATGCAAAAAATTATTAGTCACGTACAGCGCGATAAAATAGCCAAATGCCGTCAAGCTATACCACATCCCCTGATTGGGAAACTGAGCAAACATCGTCGATAAGCACAATGCGATCGTACTAGCACCAATCCCCCAGTCAAAGCCGCTACCCAATAGATAAAAAGGTTTCTGTTGCCGCCATAAATTTAGCAACCCTGCGATCGCAAAACATAGCAAACCTACTTGCCATAGCATCACCCAAGGAAAGGCAACCATCTGGGTACTACTATCGGGCAATAGCGTAAATAAAATATAAGCAGCAATGCCTAACTGGACGATTAATCGACCTGTACTCATAAAATTTGGGAAATCCAATTTAGCAAAATAATCAGTGACTTGCTCAGCGACTTGTTCAGTGACTTGTTTAGTAATTTGCTTAGTGACTTGCTCAGCCAATAAGGTAGGCTCCAATTATCTCAGTATTTTCGGCAAGGAAACCAGATTTAGAGTTTTTCAAGCCTATACCCCAGAAAACCTTAAAAAGAGATCCTTAAAAAGAGATATTATGGCGATCGCATATATTTTCGTAAATTATGGATGGGGTTTCATCTTCCTTTGACCGTAGCAAAACACTCGAATATGAATCAATTGCGGCAGAAATGTTTGCTAGTCGCAGCCCTGAAGAGTTATTAAAAATTTTTTTAACTAATTTAGGAGAACAATTAGGTATCAGTCGTGTTGCCATCTATCAATTAACCAATCAAGATGAAGGGCTTGTATTAGTAGAAGCCATTGCCCCCAATATCCCAACTATTAAAAACCAGCCCTATCCTGTTACTTATTTTGGCGTAAGATCTCTTGCCGATTACCCCCAAGATCGCGCGGTGCGGTTGCCAAATGTCGCTCAGACCCAAGCAGTTTTGAGCGTACATCAACTTTGGCAAAGGACAAAGGTAAAGGCGATGATGTCCGCCCCAATTTTATTTGATGCATTGGCAGGAGACAAAAAGATTTGGGGCTTAACGTTTGTCCAACAATGCGATCGCCCAAGGTGCTGGCAACCCCAAGAGGCAAATTTTTTGTATGAGTTGTCACAAGTCTTAGGGCAATGTTTGCAGTTTTGGGAATTGAGTCTGCGCTCCAATCCATATTCACCAGCTTTGCTGACCAATATTAATCACTACAACGACAGCTATAACGATGGCAATAATGATGGCAATAATGACGGTAATAGCAAATACGATGCCAACCAATATACTTACAATAATTACGGCAACTACGATCGCCAAGAGGATGACGATCAAGAAGAATTTATTGCTAGAAGAGTAGAACTATCTCAAGATTTAGAGGTTCCCCCAGCCCCCATTGACCTCTCTACGGACATCATTGCCATGTCCAACAACTTTACGTTATCCGATGATGAAGAGAATGAGATCTTAGAGAGACTGTGCGTTAATGAGAAAGAATCCTCTATTTATCATGCTGTGAATCACGCGATGCAGCAACTTGATCGATCGCTACCCCCTAGTTCTGGACTATACTCTCCCCTTTTTGATACCTTAGCCTTAGATACAGAACAAAATATGTCCGCCATTGACCTAGAATCAATCACCCTTGAGGATGTCTTAGAAAGTTTTAATCAAGAATCAGATAATGATCCATTCCAAGCCAAAGTTGATTATCTGCAAAAAAGGGTTGGGGAATTGATTGAAAGTATGCAGCAAAAACTAGAAGAAATTGAATCGCTTCAATGTCAAGTTAAAAATTTAACCGCATCTCAACAGGAATTTCGACGAATATTACTAGATTTGCAATCTGAAAATCTAACCCAAAACATCAAAGATACAATTATCGCCATGTATCAGTCTTTTTTAACTAAGTAGCTAGGCATAATTAAAAAACAAAACCAGAGAGTTTACCGCCCGCTACGCGGGCGGTACGCTCTTCTAGGTTTTAAGTTTACTTATGCCTAGCTACTTTTAGCTTCGGGTTACAACTGCCTCAACATGGGCAACTTGAGTCGTTACGCCTGCTTCATCCCCCTTGTTTTCGACAGCAGCGATCGCCCAACGCAATGGTTCACCCTGTTTGGCTAGCTCCTGCTCGATGGTTTGGGCGATCGCTTCTTGATTTTCATTTATCTCAATTTCCGCAGTGATAAAATGGGTAGTCATAGGATTAGATTTACTAATTTAATTAACAGAAATTGTATAGCGTTTCCCCATCTAGTGAAGTAACGAGTTATTTACCCGCCAAAGGCGGGTAAATAACTCTAGATCGCTCGCTTGCTTGCAAAGCGATATATAAGTAAGTAGCTAAGGAGAGCGTACCGCCCGCGTAGCGGGCGGTACGCTCTCCTTAGCGCCCCCCATACCCATACATAGAAGGTCGGTAAAGTTGAGCGCACATCATCATAAATGGCAATTTTGGATCGATCGCGGTGGCACATTTACGGATATTGTCGCGCAGCGTCCTAATGGGGAAATCATCATCCATAAGTTACTTTCGGAAAATCCCGATCACTATGCTGATGCTCCAATCCAAGGGATTCGCGATCTACTTGGGCTCGAACCGAACGAGCCAATTCCCATGCATAATATCGCTGCCATCAAAATGGGGACGACGGTAGCGACGAATGCCCTTCTAGAGCGCAAAGGCGATCGCACGGTTTTATTGATCACCAAAGGGTTTCGCGATGCTTTACGCATTGGCTACCAGCATCGCCCTAATATTTTTGCAAGACAGATCGTTTTGCCTGAAATGCTTTACGAGCAAGTAATCGAGGTGGAAGAACGCCATAGCGCCCATGGGGAAGTCCTCGTACCTTTGAATGTAGATTTAGCGATCGCCAAATTACAAGAAGCCTATGATTCGGGGATTAGAGCCTGCGCGATCGCCTTAATGCATAGCTATCGTTATTCCCAGCATGAGGAACATTTAGCCGCGATCGCTGCACAAATGGGATTTACCCAAATTTCCGCATCCCATCAAGTTAGTTCGCTCATCAAATTTATCAGCCGTGGTGATACTACCGTAGTAGATGCCTATCTATCGCCAATTCTGAGACGCTATGTAGATCGGATCGGGGCAGAATTATCAGAATCCTCAGAATTAGAGAATGCGGAACCAAGCAACGCCTCTAAGTTAATGTTCATGCAGTCCAATGGTGGACTGACGAAAGCTCAATCTTTTCAAGGAAAAAACAGTCTGCTTTCGGGACCTGCGGGGGGAATTGTCGGTGCGGTGCAGACTAGTTTGCGTGCAGGTTTTAGCAAAATTATTAGCTTCGATATGGGAGGCACTTCGACGGATGTAGCCCATTACGCAGGGAGCTACGAGCGATCGCTATCCACGGAAGTGGCTGGGGTTCGCCTGAGTACGCCCATGATGTCCATTCATACCGTTGCCGCAGGTGGCGGATCGTTGCTGGGGTTTGATGGAACCAGATATCGTGTGGGTCCCGAATCCGCAGGAGCCTTTCCGGGCCCTGCCTGTTATCGCAATGGCGGGAAATTAGCCGTAACGGACTGCAATGTGATGTTAGGGAAATTACAGCCCGATTTTTTCCCCAAGGTATTTGGAAAGAATGGAAACTTGCCCATTGATGGGGAGGTTGTCCGCCAAAAATTTACGGATCTTGCTCTAGAAATCGGACAGGTCACAGGCAGAGCCATTTTACCCGAAGCCGTTGCCCAAGGTTTTTTGGAAATTGCGGTCGAAAAAATGGCGATGGCGATCAAAAAAATATCCGTACAGAGGGGCTACGATGTTTCGGAATATGTGTTGTGTTGCTTTGGTGGAGCGGGCGGACAACATGCCTGCGCGATCGCCGATTTATTGGGCATGACGCAGATTTTCATTCATCCCTATGCAGGCGTACTATCCGCCTATGGCATCGGGCTAGCCGATATTCGCACCATCCACGATCGCACTGTCGATTCCGTCCTAAATCTAGAGCTATTGCCCGACTTAGCCGCGATCGCCCAAGAATTGAGTCAACTTGGCAAAACGGAACTTCTACAGGGAGGGGCGCTTGATGGCAATTTGGCGATGGAAACCAGCTTGCGTCTTCGCTATGCGGGTACGGATTCCTTCTTAACTTTAGCGATCGACTTTACGCAAATATCTTTCGAGAAATTACCCCATGAGGAATCCTCCTGCGAGAGATTATTAAAAAATCTAAAAACCAACTTTGAATCTTTGCATAGGGAGCGGTATGGTTTCATTTTTGCGGATAAAGCGCTCATCGTAGAAGCGATCGCCGTTGAAGTAATTATCTCAAGACCGCAGCAGCAAGTACAAAGGAAACAGATTGATTTAGAGCGGAGGGAAGAGCAACATAAAGCGATCGCCCATGCGCAAGTATATATGCAGGGTAAATGGCATCAGGCAGCTATTTGGCGGCGAGAGGATTTGCGAGTAGGCGATCGCATTGCAGGAGCCGCATTGATTATCGATACGACAGGAACTAACGCGATCGAACCCAACTGGGAAGCAGTATTAACGGCAGATGATTGCCTGATCTTACAGCGATCGCCCCAAAGCCAAAATCCAGTCAGGGAGAATGGAGAAGCCCAAGTCCATCGCGTCGAGCGAGAAAATCCCAGAAATATCCCTGCCGATCCGATTAAATTGGAGATCTTTAATAATCTTTTTCAATCCATTGCCGAACAAATGGGATTCACGCTCCAAAATACTAGCGCTAGCGTGAATATTCGCGAACGTTTGGATTTTTCCTGTGCGATTTTCGATCGCGATGGGGAATTGATTGCCAATGCCCCCCATATTCCCGTCCATCTTGGCTCTATGGGCGAAAGCGTTAAGGCGTTAATTCGCGATCGCGATCGCATTAATATTGGTGATGTTTTTGCCACCAATAATCCCTATAACGGTGGCACGCATCTGCCCGATATCACGGTGATTACGCCCGTATTTATGACCTCGAATCAGCCGATATTTTATGTGGCTTCGCGGGGACACCATGCGGATATTGGCGGCATTACCCCAGGTTCAATGCCTTCCCATAGTCAGAGCATCGAACAGGAAGGCATTCTATTTGATAATTTCCATCTAGTGCGGAGTAGTAAACTGTGCGAAGCGGAAACCCTTGACCTCCTGAGTTCCAGTCCCTATCCAGCCCGCAATCCTTCCCAAAATCTTGCCGATCTGCAAGCCCAAATTGCCGCGAATGAATGCGGTGCAAAGGAACTTCAGCATATGATCGCTCGTTATGGCGGAGAAGAAGTCCATGCCTATATGGGTTACGTGCGTGACAATGCCGAAGAGTCAATTCGCAAGGCGATCTCGCAACTGGGCACAACATGGGGTCAAGATTCCGAACGCAAATTTGTGTATCCGATGGATGATGGTAGTCAGATCTGTCTCTCAGTCAGGCTAAACCCGATGGAACGCACCGCCGAAATTGATTTTACAGGCACTTCATCGCAACTTCCAAATAATTTCAATGCTCCCCTCGCCGTTTGTAAGGCAGTAGTTCTATACGTTTTTCGGACTTTAGTGAATGATGAGATTCCCCTTAATGCAGGTTGCCTCGTACCTTTAAAAATCATTGTACCAGCAGGTTCGATGCTCAATCCCATTTATCCAGCGGCAGTCGTTGCGGGCAATGTCGAAACCTCCCAAGCGATCGCCAATGCTCTCTATGGAGCCCTAGGCGTAATGGCAGCTTCTCAAGGCACGATGAATAATTTCACCTTTGGTAGCGATCGCCATCAATATTACGAAACCATCTGCGGTGGATCGGGGGCAGGGATGGATTTCGATGGTACTGACGCAGTCCAAACCCATATGACCAATTCACGATTGACCGATCCTGAAATTCTCGAATGGCGGTTTCCCGTGCTTTTAGAAGAGTTCGCCCTTCGCCCCCATAGTGGCGGTAAGGGCAAATATGGCGGCGGCAATGGCGTTATACGGAAGATTCGGTTTCTCGAACCGATGACCGCAGCGATTTTATCCAGCAGTCGCGTCATTCCGCCCTTTGGATTGCATGGCGGTACTCCTGCCGCCACTGGAGAGAACTATGTCATTAGGAACAATGGCTCAATCCTTAAATTACCAAGCACCGCTACGGTACAAATGGAAGCTGGTGATACCTTCGCGATCGCCACGCCTGGAGGTGGCGGCTATGGCGAAATGTAAATAAAAGTCCCTACTTAACGCTGACTTTTATTTTTCAGTCATAATGAAGGCGATTCCTAATTTTTGCATTGGAGCGATCGCCCATGCCAGTTGAACCCGTGCAATATTTGCGCCTCGATCTGGAAATTTCGGTTCCCTATGCTATCGTTCTCGAAGGCTTAGATGCTTGGTTTGAGTGGGAACTAATTTCTGAGATAGATTTTAAATGGCGGAATAATCGCAAATCAGGCAACCGCCTCACCATTGTAGCCGTCCAAAATGAAGCGATTCTCCAAGGGCTAGATCTTTGGCTGGAGTTAGGACTAATTAAAGAAGAGGCAGTAAGGCTAATTGGTTCAACTCGCCTTGTCTGTGAAATCAAACCTGAAATCAAACGTGAAATCAAATCAGCATCGCCCCTCCTCGCAAGCACAAGTGCCAAAACTCCCCTGACTAGAGCGAATTTGCCTCCAGCAAATCTAGCAGGTTCAGTGGGTTCGCAAGTTCGCCGATCGCCCAGCCCCGTCACCCCAAAAGCGATTCCCGCCAAAAGTCCCGCGCCGAGTAAAGTCGCCCAAACGGTGCAATCACTCTTGTCGGAATTCAGCACGATGTGGTTGCTGTTTTTGGGCGTGTTTATGGTGGTAGTTTCATCTGGATTGCTGGCGGCGAGTCAGTGGCAAAACTTTTCGGCGGAAACTCAATATTTATTATTACTAGGCTATACATTGGGCTTTTTTGGCGTGAGTTTCTGGACGAGCAAAAACGATCGCTTGCGCCTCACAACTAGAGCCTTGCAATTGGTGACCTTACTCCTCGTCCCAGCCAATTTCTGGGCTATGGATGGTTTGGGAATTTTAAAAAACCCGATGGGCATAGGATTGGGCGCGATCGCAGGTTGCCTACTTTCAGGGATTGCCATTTTTTTATTACAAACATCCTTCGTATTTCGGAATGCTCAAGGCGCAAATCTCAATTCACAGCTCAACAAATCCCCAAAGCAACTTAGTCAACTCTCGATTTTGGCGATTCTCTTACTTAGTTGGTTGCATCTTGGCTGGTTTCTATCAACATACTATCCATTAATCGCCGTTTATATAGGCATTGGGGCGATCGGGCTTTCGACCTTTCTCAACCGCCGCCAAGATTTAAATACCGCCGACAGCTCGACATTTCCCCTAGCTCTAATCGCAGGGGCTTACAGCACGGTTTTGCTCATCAGTCGAGCGCTTCTATTTGGGAATGTTTCCATTTTTAAATTGGGCTTGGCGTTTGGAGTCTGTGGCTGGATTTTGGTACAGATTGCCCATAGAGCCGAAAAATGGCGATCGCCTGCCTTACCCCCCACCCCCATCGCTCCAGAGTCCCCAGACATCGCTTTTCAGGCTAATCTCGGCAAAATCTTACTGGGTTTAGGTTGGCTGGTATCGGTCTGGGATCGTTATCCTTGGCAGACTTTTGCGATTAGTTTGTTAATTGCTTGGCTACTCTGCGATCGCCTCGGCAAACTTGAGCAGCCTCTTGATTTGACCTATCTATTTTTCTGGGGTTTACAAATTCTGTGGTTAGGGCAGCGCTTAATCCCTGAAGTATGGCAAGCCAATACAACCCAACAGTTATTAAGCTTCTTACAAACCAAGTCCGAAATTAATTTATTGGGGATTGTATTATTTCCCTATCTAATCCTTGCCCTAGTTGTAGCGGCAATGTATCGGGATCGCCAAAAATATTCCTTAGCAATCAGAGGCGAGGTTCTTGCCCTCGGTTTTGGATTTCTGCTGACTTCCCTTAGCTTTGGCTCCGTCCTAACCCTATTCGTGAATTTATCCCTGTCGGCAGTGACGCTATTAATCATTCAAGCCAAGCGATCGCCTCAGAGCAAAGACTTAGAGAATTTGGTTTACTTTGCCCATATCATTACCCTTGGTGCGATCGTCGCAGGGCTTTACTTTTTTACCCGTACTAGTTCGATCTTTACATGGGCGGGTTTCCTTTTAGTCGCAATGCTGATGGAATGGATTACCGTTCTCATCATTGGCAAACTCATTGCTGGCGCTCTATTGGGAACAGCGCATTGGCAAGCGTGGCGGGATAGTTCTTGGCATATCGGGGCAAGCTTAGCGGCTCTCAGTTATATCTTGCTCAGCAATGCCCCATTTACAGGGCTGGGTGACAATAGCGCCCTACTGTTTCTCACCAGTTATTGGGGCTTGGGCTGGATGATCGTGCCTTTATCGCTCACTTTTTTAGGTACTTGGCGCGAATTTGCCGATCGCGATTTGGCGATCAGATTGAGCATCGCAGGACTAGCGATCGCCCAGTTTTTAACATGGCAGGGCGACCTCCCAAGGCTGATGGGATTAGGGATTGCCTTTGCTTTAATGTTAGTCAATACTCGCCGTAGCAAATCGTTCCTAACCGCCTTTAATACCGTCGGTTATGGCTTGCTTTTTATTGCTTTTTTGCTCTGGCAATTCAAGTCTGGCGATGGCAAGATCGCCCAATTTACGTTTTGGACCAATGGCATGGTTTGCAGTGCCATTTTGCTATACGTTCTCAATCATTGGCTTAAATATCGTCGTGAGCAACGGGTTGCTAATCTCAATTTGTCCTTAAATCAGTCCTATGCTAAAGCCTTTGATGCTTGGGCTGCCATACTTTCCACCTCGTTACTGATTTTGCAAACCTCCCTTGCTGCCCTTGTATTCGCCTTCAATCAAGATGCCCATCTATTTATCAATCTCTTACCAAGTACGATCTTGGTAACGCTGGGGCTAGGCTATCGCCTGTGGCAAGAAACAGGAAGCTCTCCATTTTGGGTGGAATGGGGCATCGCTTGGGGAATTGAGATCCTCACCTCAGGCGCGATCGCCGTTACCAAAGGTTCTGCCATTGAATTAGCGATCGCCAATATCGTTTTGGGCTTTGCGACGCAATTACTGGGTGATTTATGGATGCAAAGGAATGGTCAAAAGAACTATCCCCGCAGTTGGGATCTGATTCCTTTAATTTACGGCGTAATGGGGTCGCTCCTGAGAATTGGCAGTTTTAGCGGGCTTACGGGTTTATTTTCCCTCAGTACTTCTTTGATCGGCATTGGTATCGGACGCAGAGCATCCCCATCGAATCCCTTATTTAAAACCCTGACCTATCTCTCCATGGTCGTAGCGACCTTCTCAGCCTACGAACTACTTTTCTATCAGCTAGTCGCCAATGCTAAGGGTGGTAACCTTGGCGATGGTTTAGTTATTCTTGCCTTACTAGGTTGCGCGATCGCCTATGCCTACAAGCTCTTTGCACGATGGCTCGTTCCCTATTTAAAGCTCTCCGTTTTGGAGATTGGCATTTCCGCCCACTTGCACTGGGTGGCGAGCACCATCTTGCTCTGGTCAGGTATTGCCTTCAATCCATCGATCGCAGGGGGGAGTCTTGGTGGTGGGATTGCGATCGCTCTCGCCGCCTATGCGATCGCTCAGGCCAAGGACTTGGCAAACTCCACAACCGATCACGAAGAAGAACTCTGGGTCTATGCAGGGATAACCGTCGCGCTTGGGGCGATCGCCTATGCCATCTTCTTCGCCTTCCCCAGTCCTTGGACGATCGAGAATTTAATTCAACCCTATGCAGCCGCGATCGCCTGCTTCATTGCCATGATTTTATATTTTCCCCCTTGGGAGGAATGGGGCTGGGCTGAACGCCCTTGGCACAATTCGGCTTTTGCCTTGCCGTTGATTTTTACTTTCATTACCAGTAAGACGATCGCCATCCCTTGCTTGCTAGTCGTGGGCTTTTTCTATATTATCTATGCCAAAATCCGAGAACAGATTCGGATTACCTACATCACAGTTCTGTTATGGGATTGGGTAATTTTGCAGAATGTAAATCCTCACCTCCATGAATTTTCGAGCTTCCAGTTTCTGATTAATGTCTGCATGATCGGCTTTTCTGGTCTGTACTTCGCCCAAGTGGAACCCAACCTGCGATCGCCTCTCGCCAAAACCTTGCGTCATGGAATGCGCCTTCTACTTGGGGGCGCGATCGGGCTAGTCACGTTTCTCTATTCCTTCTCAAATCCTACTATTGCCCTATCAACTTGGGGTTTGAGTTTTGCTTTCATTGTCATAGGGCTAGCCTTGCGCGTCCGCGCCTATCTGTTTATCGGAACGCTTACCTTCATTTTGTTAGTAATTACCCAAGCTGTGATTTTGGTAACCCAATATTCTTTCTTGATGTGGGCTTTAGGAATCGTCGCAGGAATTGGCTTTATTTTGATTGCGGCAAATTTTGAAGTCAGACGCGATCGCATTCTGGCTCTATTTCGCAATGTCGCGATCGAGCTAGAGGCTTGGGAATGATATCAATTATACCAAATCACAAAATGGCGTAGCCATTTTGTGATTTTAAAACACTTGCTGGTTTTGGTTTTTAATTCCCAAAAGTGTAGCCACACTTTTGGGAATTGGTATTATTCACTCGGCAAGATAAAGTTCCATTATCACCATCCAGTTCGGCGATGCAACCTACGGGCAAGGGAGCATTCTCTCCATCATGACCAAAGGGCAAATTCATCACGATCGGAATTCCCAGATCGGACAAGCGATCGCGCCATACTTCTTCCATCGTCAAACTCGGAGTAGATACCTCCGCCTGACTAAAACGCCCGATCGCAATTCCCTTAAGTTTGCGTAAATACCCTGTCCAACGCCAATGGGTTAACATCCGATCAACGCGATAGGGGGCTTCCGCCACATCCTCGATCGCTAAAATAACATTTTCCAGATCGGGACAGTTTTCCGTATTAATGGTATTAGTTGCGAGGGTGAGATTGGCAGGCAAAAGTACGCCCGTTACCTTACCAGTTCTTAAGCCTTCTCCCGCCAAGGTAATCGCATCAATCTTTCCTTCTAACAAATCAAATAACTGCTGTTGCGATCGCGCAGGTTCATTGCCCAAAGTCGTGAGTACGGGAGCATGTAACCCGCCAATCCCCTTATGCTTGGCAATTGCCCATAGCAGAGCCGTAATATCGGAGAAACCTATTAGCCATTTAGGGCGATCGCTTAATTCTTGCCAAGTTAATTTTTCGAGCAATCGCATCGAGCCATAGCCACCCCGCGCACAGGCGATCGCCACGCATTCGGGATCGTTCCATGCCTCGACAAATTGCTGACAGCGCTGCTCGTCGGTTCCCGCCAGATATCCCCAAGACTGACTGAGCCGATCGGGAATCGTTAGTTCATAACCGCGATCGCGCCATACCTTTACCCCTTGTTCAAAACGTTCCCATTCGCGCAATGCACCACTGGGAGCGATAGCACAAATTTTTTGCGATCGTGAAATAATTGGCGGAAATTCAACTGGCTGCATCTTGATTTTTTACGAACAGAATCCTCACAATTTTAGAATGGATGGCAAGCATCCTTAGGGCAAAATCAAAGCCAAAAAGAGAAATGCGACGCGAAGCGCCGCATTTCTCTTTTTGGGTTTAGCTAGGGTGCAAGGCAATATAAACTAAAACATAAGCAATAACCACAAGCAATTAAGTAAGTGGGCATAATTAAATATAAAACCCTAAAACCTGCGGCGCACGCTGCGCGTGCGCCACAGGTTTTAGATCTGGATTTTAACTATGCCCAGCTATTTAAGCAATCAATTGCTGCATCCTACGTCAATACTGGTATATGAGAAAGCTACTAAAGGGTTTACATAAGTTTCAATCGTCCTATTTTCCTGCCAATCAAGAGATTTTCGAGCAACTCGCCGACGGACAAAAACCGCGCGTATTATTTATTACCTGCTCGGATTCGCGGATCGTACCGCATCTCATTACCCAGTCAGGGGTCGGCGAACTATTTGTAATTCGTAATGCGGGCAATTTAGTCCCTCCCTTTGGTGCGGCAAACGGCGGCGAAGGTGCAGCGATCGAATATGCCATTCACGCTCTCGGCATCGAGCAAGTAATTATCTGCGGTCATTCCAACTGTGGCGCAATGAAAGGCTTGCTAAAACTGGAAAAGCTCAGAACCGAGATGCCCTTGGTCTATGAATGGTTGCAACATGCGGAATCCACTCGCCGCTTGATTCAAGAAAACTATGCCGAAACTAAAGGGGAAGAACTTTTAGCAATTACGATGGCGGAGAATGTGGTTACCCAGATCGAAAACCTCAAAACCTATCCCGTCATCCGCTCTAAGTTACATCAAAACAAAATGTCAATTTACGGCTGGATCTACGATATCGAAACGGGTGAAGTCTTGGCGTACAATCCAGATACCGATGATTTTGAAGTTCCTCAAACCCTGTTAGCGTCTGCAACCAACGAACATTTTATTCATACCGATGCTCCCCCTATTCCCTCGGCATATCAACAGAGTTCCCCATCTCAACCGAAAAATTCAGGTGATCTACCCTCATGGTTGCCTTTCGAGCAAGCCGATCGCATCTATCGCGGTTCTGCTCGATAAATATGACAGTAATACCAAAGCTCAAAATGGCGTAGCCATTTTGAGCTTTAAAAATCCTTACTGGGTTTGTGAATTATAGCTGTCGCCTGTACTAGGACATAACCCCCAAGAATTGATGGGCGGCGCGAAGCGCCGCCCATCAATTCTTGGGGGTTGATTTGTTCTAAGTCAAGTGACTGTAGCTATAAAAAGCAGTATATGCCACTGCTTTCTAGTCAGCATTTTTTAAAATTGCTTCTAATAAATTGGGGAATCTAGCATCTAGATCTTCGCGTCGCAAAGAATTGTAATGCTGCGTTCCCATTAGCCGCGTGTGCATGATCCCCATATCCCGCAACACTTTAAAATGGTGGGATTGCGTAGATTTACTGAGAGCCAAACAGAATTCCCCACAGGTAATCTCTTGATTTGTTGCTAACATTTTGACAATTTGTAGGCGCGTAGGATCGCTGAGTCCGTAAAGCACCCCCGTTAAAGAGATATGTTCGCGATCGGGATGTTGATATTGACGCATTCCAAACTGTTAATTACCAATAAGTTAATAGAAAAGGTATTACAACCATTCCCTTAATTATCGCACATTATGATATTTAATTCTATTGTTCGCGTATGACCAAATTATAGCTGCCGCCAGTCTTGTTATACCAAGTTATACCAATTTCAAAAATGGCGTTGCCATTTTTGAAATCTCAAAACCTTACTGGGTTTGGTTTTTAATTCACTGAAGTGTTGGCTCACTTCAGTGAATCGGTATTAAGAAATGGCGTAGCCATTTCTTAACTTGAAAACCCTTACTCGGTTGATTTTTTAATCCACGAAAGTGTGACAACACTTTCGTGGATTGGTATTAGGACAAAATTAAAACCGCAAAATATTGTTGCCGCGTGGAGCGCGGCAACAATATTTTGCGGTTTATGCCCTCGGAAACTCTTGCGTCGCTGCATCTCTTTTATTGCTATGTAAGCATCACTATTTCTCTTATAGCGAATAAAATACAGCAAATAAAATTACAGCTAAAATTACAGCGAAATTGTTACAAAGCTGCACTTCATATTACTAATTTATTCACTTTATAACACCTATTTCTTTTAGAAAAGAATAATATAGCTGTTGCTAATTGCCTTAGTTGAAGGAAAGGATGGAGCGATCGCATAATCACTTGTATCAAAACCTACTTTACTAGCAATTGTTTTTCAAATAGTATTTGAAAGCTGTCGCAACCTACTATTAAATATTAAAATGCTTCAACGCTTTGCAAAGTATTTCCTACTGCCAGTTTCAGTTTCTGTAGCAGTGGCTTCATGTCAACAACCTCCAAGTGCGACGACTCCTCCACCTGCGACACCTGTAGCGGCTGCACCTAAAAGCACTCCTTCAGAAGCTCCTAAACCACCTGAAGCTCCTAAACCTTCAGAATCGGCTAAACCTTCAGAATCGGCTAAACCACCTGAAGCTCCTAAATCTTCAGAAGCTCCTGCTGCTGGTTCAGATAACGCCAAAAAAATTGTTGATTTGATCCAAGAGAAGCCTGAGTACAAGGAAATGTATGAATTAACGGGCGGGGACAAGTATGTGAAAGAAGCGGAAAAAGTAACCTGTCAATCCCTAGATGCAGGTATGCCTCTACCCGATCTATTGAATCTGCTAGAAAAGGAATTTGACAAACCAACTAGTTCTGGCAAGACGATTCCTCCAGCGATGCTCAACAAGTTGAAAGAATATACGGGGGCTCTTATTGGGGCTAGTGTAATCGTCTCTTGTCCACAACACAAAGCGAAGCTGCAAGCACTGTAATAGTAAGTAGATAACCAAAAGCCTTAAAGTTGCGCCCCGTAGAGGCGCAACTTTAAGGCTTTTGGTTATCTATATTCACTTAAGTCAGGACATCAAGCCCAATAGAGAGTTGCGGCGCGAAGCGCCGCAACTCTCTATTGGGCTTGACTAGAGCTATAACTTGGTATTATACCAAATTACAAAATGGCTACGCCATTTTGTAATTTTAAAACCCTTACTGGGTTTGGTTTTCAATTCCCAAAAGTGTAGCCACACTTTTGGGAATTGGTATTACCATACAAATCATCAAGGGCTATTGCACAAATTTCTGTTATTCGCATATAATCGAACAATAGAAACGTACATCCTCTTAAACTTGGCGTTAATTTATGAGTGTTAATCTTCTATCCACGGTCAAGCTTGGACGTTATACCTTACCCAATCGAATTGTAATGGCTCCTCTCACCCGCAATCGGGCTGCTGCGGGAAATGTTCCCACAACTTTAAATGCCCTGCACTACGAGCAAAGATCGTCAGCGGGTTTATTGATTACAGAAGCTTCGCAAGTTTCCCCACAAGGCTTAGGCTATCCCAATACCCCAGGCATTTATTCTTCCGAACAAGTAGAAGGTTGGCGCTTGGTGACCAATGCAGTTCATGCGAAAGGGGGCAAAATATTTTTGCAACTATGGCATGTCGGCAGAATTTCCCATCCAGATTTGCAACCTCATGGGGAACTCCCCGTCGCACCATCGGCGATCGCTCCTGAAGGTGAGGTAGCGACCTATACAGGCATGAAACCTTACGTCACGCCTCGCGCTCTGGAACTAGAGGAAATCCCTCAGATTATCGAGCAATATCGCCTTGGAGCCAAAAATGCCCTCGAAGCTGGCTTTGATGGCGTAGAAATCCACAGTGCCAACGGATACCTTTTAGATCAGTTCTTACAGGACAATACCAACCATCGCACTGACATCTATGGTGGCTCTTTAGAGAATCGCGCCCGTCTCCTATTAGAAGTAACGGCAGCCGTAGTGGATGTCTGGGGTGGCGATCGCGTTGGGTTGAGGTTATCACCTAGCGGCACATTTAATAGTATGTATGATTCCAATCGAGCCGCTATTTTTGGCTATGTCGCCAAGGAACTGAATCGTTTTAATCTTGCCTACCTCCATTTAGTTGCCCCTAGAGTAGAAGGATTTGGGGCTGCTGAAGATCAACCCGATTTAAATGCAGATTTCTTCCGTCCAATTTATAATGGAACAATTATTACGGCGGGTGGATATAATTTTGAGACTGGTAATGAGGCGATCGCTTCTGGCTCAGCCGACCTCGTTGCCTTTGGTCGTCTCTATATCGCCAATCCCGATCTAGTGGAACGCTTTGCGGCAAATGCACCATTAAACAAGCCCGATCGCAATACATTCTATGGTGGAGATGCCAAAGGCTATACCGATTATCCCACTATGTAATATCAATTCCCAAAATGGCGGCGCTATTTTGGGAATTGATATTACCTTACTGGGTTTGTTTTTTAATTCACTGAAGTGTTGGCTCACTTGGCAAACCAATGAATTTATTTAAATTATCGATAAATTCAACGGCTTTTTGACGATCTTTAATGCTGCCCAATCTAATCTCGTATTCATAATTGATTGTGATTCTAGGAATGAAAGATATTTGCTCGTTTTTATCAGGTGGAGTAGGCAAAAGATCGATCTTCGTAATATCCACAAATGAATACTGTTTAACTTTTTCATCAAAAACTATTCTTTGCTTGTAGGTAAGCTGCGTTTCTAATTTATCTAATAATATCTCCTCGTAATAAAAAGGAGATGATATAGCCGAAGCCAAAAGAAATAATCCAAGGATAAATAGAATTAGATATAAAAAAAATGAAAAATTATTATCTAAGCCATAGCGATCATACGAGACGATTAAAGATGGTTCGTTTGAGCGCAAAAAATTGTTTATGAATTCAAATGCTTTTTCAGATTCACTTTGATAATCAAAATAATATATAAACATATTGTCTTTTTTAAATAACTTACTAACAGTAAAACTAATATAAAATCTACTCGAATTCTTGGTTTTATATTTATCTAGTTTTACCCCTAAGATCCTTTGAATCGTAACCAAGTTGCTGTCTGGAAAACTCGAATCTCCCGATCTGAATATCTTGCAATCAACTCCGTCATTTTTAAAACGTATGCAATTAATTTTAATAACTCCGATTTTGGAATAACTCCTAGTGTAATCAGCAATAGAAATACTTAGGAATATTATTCCAATCCCTAAAGTGCCAACTAACAAAGAATTTTTAAATTTCTGAAATAAATTCCACGATGAAAAAAATATTTTTGTATCGTTACATTTTTTTAAGACTAGGATTTCTTCATTTATCTGTTTATTAACTTGCATTAATATCTCACCAGTGTATTCATATTTAATATTTGCAATAGAAATAAAGATTTCTATTAAGACTAACAAAGTTGTTTGGGAAACGCCAAAGGTTAATTATTTAAGTAGATAAGCATAAGTAAACTTAAAACCTAGGAGAGCGTACCGCCCGCTACGCGGGCGGTACGCTCTCTAGTTTTGGTTTTTAATTATGCTTAACTGCTTAGTATTCTTTTGAGGGGATTTTCAAAATAAAATGCCGCGATCGCTTTAAAAAAGAGTCTTGGGTCTAATGCGGTTAGCTTCATCTACTAAGCGGATTTTCTCTTCTCCAGTTGCCAGATGTGCCATCGATCTTAGCGCTTTTTCTAGCCCTTCGCGCAAATGAATTTCCGCTAATGGTTTACCCAAAAGGGTAAGACTGGTGCTGGGCGCTAACGCTTGGGTCGTAACTAAGGTAAGCGCTGTTTCCAAAACCTGTTTAGTGAGGCGATAGCGCTCCATCCCTTCTAAGGCGATCGCTTCAATTGCATTTCCCGCATCCTTTAATTCTTGGCTACTGGGATTCGCTACCTTCGTATTAATCAAAGTTCTAGTCACTTCTACCCGCGATCGCGCAAATAGGCTCGAAGATTGGGGAACTCGCTCTAGAGCCGCGACCGCACCATGGCGATCGCCCGTCGCCAACAGACAACGTGCTAAGCCAAAGGAAGCCGTTACATAGCTCGGATCGGTACGACAGACTAGCTCGTACATTTTGATCGCGAAGGGATAGCGATGGGCGCGTTCGGCGGCAAGGGCAAGGGCTAATTTCGGAGCTAGCTCTCCAGGGAGATCGAAGTAGGTCTGATCGAATGCAGTTTGTGCTTCTTGATATTTTCCCTGCGCCATGAGCGATCGCCCCCGATACCAGAGAATGCGCCAATCCCAAGCGTCGAGTTCTTCCACTTTCGCTAAAATTGATTCCGCTTCGGTATAGGCTTTTCTATCGATCAGTGCATTTACCAATCTGAGCTTGGCTTCGATGGATTTGGGAGTCTTGTGAACTACTTGCCGCAAATTTTCAACGCGCTTTGCGGAATCGGTGATCGCGCCTGCGTTCAGCACTGCATTAAAGGCAGGATCGCTACCGTCAAGATTTGGCACTGGCAGTTGATGATAGTCCGCCAAGATTGGTTCAAAATCGCCACTGACAGCGATTGCCAACATATCCCCACCAAAAAGACTGCTAGAGGCGGGACGAGGCGTATTTGTTTGGAGCGCAACAATTTCGCGCAGCACGCCCAGCAATTGATCCGCCATCTCATCGGCCGATTGAAAGCGATCGTCGGGATTCTCGGCAGTAGATTTTAAGAGAAATCGATATAGCGATTCCTGTTCTTTAAAGAGAGGTTCTTCTTCAGGACTGGGTAAGGAATAGAGATGCTCTTTCGTAAACCCGCGAATATCGGCAAGTAAAACCGCTAGGGTTCTCCCAATTGTAAATAAATCTGACACGACCGTAGGACCTTCGCCAGCTTCAGGAGCGCTATAGCCAACCGTGCCATAAATATCCCCAGTCAGATCGTCAATGCGCCTCACCCCACCCATATCGATCAATTTGACATCGTTCCCTTCTACCATGGCATTGTCAGGTTTGAAATCGCAATAGACTAACCCCTGTTGGTGCAAATAAGAAAAAGCAGAGAGAATGCGATGGATATAGGCGATCGCTTCGGTAACTGGTAAAGCCCCCCGACTCTTCCGAATTTCCTTGAGGGTTTGACCACCCACGTACTCCATGACAATAAATCCTTCGGAACCATGCTTGACAAAGTTATAAATTCCGACAATATTGGCATGTTTGACGGAGGCAAGAAATTGACGTTCGGCAACGGCAACAGCAGCGCTGGAAGCATCTTCCGTATTTAGAAGCCCCTTCAGTACCACATAACGCGATAGAGTGCGATCAAAGCCCAAATAAATCCAGCCCAGACCACCATAGGCGATCGCTCCTTTAACTTCGTATTGATCGAGAATCAAATCATTTGGTTGTAGTGAAGCGATAAAAGAATATTTTTGACCGCATTGACTACAAAATCCTTTTTCGCGCTTAAGAGCCTGATTACAATTAGCACAAAAGCGTTTGTTTTCAGGCACTTTTGCTTCCAGCATGATTGCCTTTTCTGGCTCAGTGGAAAGTAGTTCGGGAACGGAAACTAACCCTGCTCCCAGTTGTTTGCGACTGCTGCGTCCTGTGGGGCTAGTGCGGCGCGATCCCTTCGAGCGATTGGTGAGCGGCGATGAACCTGTTCCCGTCGTAATTGGCGAACTGCGCCCAGTAATTCTTTCGGCGGTATATGGGCGGGATTGCCCTGTCGTGGAGGATTTAAGTGCTGCGAGTCCACAGACATTGCAATAGCCATCTTCTAAAGTGCCATTACAGCCATTACGCTTACAAGATTCACCGTCCATTAGTACCACTCCGTTCTAGATTAAAAATCTAATTGTTTAATACTAGACCCAATCGCTAACAAAATCGCAAAAATGCGATCGGCGATCGCATTTTTTTAATTGGGACGATAGCGGATGCCATAGAGCATCAGGTTTTCGTACATAACGAGGACATTAGCGATCGTGCTGAAGGTTTTCAATTCGTCAAATTTTTCGCCCCTTGTCATTTCTAGAAGTGCTTTGGCTTCGTAGAGGTTGTTGATAACTGGTGTGGCGCTCATGCCTAAGACGCAGAGTTCAGGATTTTGGGTTGATTTCATATATTTATTAACCTGTCCTTAGCTGATCAATTAATGCAAATCTGTTAGCTCCCATAAGATCTGTTATAGAACGCAGTGATGTAGTTATTGGATGTATAAGCTTATTGGGCATTTTTTGATATATCAATGGTTTAGGTAAGTGATAGAAAGACTTTCCAGCACCTTCATATACTTCTCCTCCAAAAATACCGATCTCCTGTGAGTGAGTAGGGAGTGGGAAAATAAAATCATTTTTTCTTTTTGTTGCTACAAAAATCAACCTTCGTCTAAGTTGAGGAGTTCCAAAATCTGCGGCAATTAATTCTTGATGTTTTACCTCATAACCAATATCTTCAAAAGATCTATAAATTTCTTTGAGCATATCCGATCTTTTCACTTGCTTCAACCCATAAACATTCTCCATAATTACAATTTCTGGCTTTAAAATTGAAATGTGGTCAATATAATTTCTATATAGTGTTCCAAGCGGATCTTGAGTTGCTTTTTGCTTTCCAGCAACACTAAACGGCTGGCAAGGAGGTCCACCAATAACAACTATTGGATGTCCACCAATTTGGTCTAATACAATGTCACCCGAAAAGCAAGTAATGTCACCTAAGAAAAAATTCCAATTCGGTCTATTTGTTTGAATTGTATAACCACAAGATTTATCGATATCTGTCGCAAAAACTGTTTTAAATTTTAAATTCTCTGATGATGCTTTTTCAAAACCTAAATCTAATCCACCAGCACCACAGAAATACGAGGCTACAGGTATTTCCCCATAGATACCGATATTCGCAAGAAAGCTAGCAACTGATGAAGCGATCGCTTTTGCCAATTTAACTGGAACAGCGTTACCTATTTGTTGATGAGTTTCTCCTAATCCACCAACAAAAGTCCAATCATCTGGAAAATCTTGAAGACAAGCTGCTTCCCTCGGAGTAATATATCTATGCTCGGAGGGATGAACAAACTTATTGAAGATATATGCGGTAACTGTGAGACTAGGCTTATCCATCTCAAGCCGCAATAATCTCATATTAGGACCACCTGTATTTTTTGCTCCAACACGAACAAAACTTTCGTGCTGTAGATGAGATGGTAAGTCACCCATCTTTCCCCCAGAAGGTAAATGCTTAATTCTTTCAAGAACAATACCTGTGTATTCTCTCGTAATATGGTTGCAAATCATAAAACTTCACCTCTTGTGAAAGCATCATCCAAAGCGATGATGTAATCAAAAGGTCTTTTTAAGTTCTGTTTTGCACAGAAATATTTGTTTTGATTCTCTTCAATAAATGAACTTTCTTCTGCCCAATATACGCTTGAAAATGGAGTGATATAATCTTCCCCGTGTCTATAAGCTGGTAGATTTGAGATTAATGCTGTCTTAATATTTTCTTGCGGAAAAGCCTTGCTTGATTCAATGCTAAGTCTAAATGCCTGATAAATTCCCTTCTTGATATCATCAGTTCTATCTAGACCAGCACTTGTTTTTGAATCAGAAATTGATTCTTTAGCTGGCCATCCAAATTTTTCTTTTGCAATATTCGGTGGATTTCCTGAAGCATTTGCCACATAGTAGAGTAGATTATCCCGATTTTTATTGCGGTAGGCTGTTCTTATCGATTCCCACGTATCTACATAAATGTCTACTATGTGAGAATTTTCATCCTTTGTTAGATAATCTACCGCAGGAGCAAAAGGCCATAACTGATCATTAACCTTGCCAAGCGGAAGTAAATGATCGCCATGCATATATAGACAGCTATCTAAACTCCCTACCTGAATTCTTGTAAGCTGTTCAAGATTCGATTGAAGTTCGAGATCAAGTTCAAATAAGAACGGGAATGTTGTTAACGGTGATGCTTTAATCTCACATAAAATTATTCTTCCATCTCTATGCCGTAAAACAGCATCAACAATTTCAACTCCACCAATAGATTTTACGGTTATAAAGTCATCAAAAATGATTTCTATAAATCGCAAAATAATCTCACTTGTTAATTTCCCAATCACGCCAGATAAAGGCTTAGCTGCTTTCTGAAAATGCCAAGCTTGTTTACTTAAAAGTAATGGCACACATAGGTTTACAAAACCAAAGTGAATATTGTATGGTTGAGGGAGATCTTCAAATATCTTAAAATTTTTTTGAATATTGGGAATTGTATCGACATAGGCTAGACTCATTAACACATCAAAGGCGAAAGCTCTATGAGAACAACTTCTTTCTTTAGCCCAATAGATAAGCCTATCTGCACATTCTTTCCATGGATAGGATTTAAGAGGTTCTTTCCCAACATTTCCGTTAATTATCTCTCTTGTAATTCCGCTCATTCTTTTTATTATTGGGCAATAGAAACCATTTAGGTATATATTAAATACAATATGTTTTATCAATAATACCGTAACTAAATGTGATTTATCTACTATTCATGTCAATCGCTGGTTGATGTTGAGATTTAGGCGATCAGGTTTGTGGGTGGTGAGGGACGATCAGGTTTATGAGTGGTGTAGGGTGATCGATGTTTGATTTGAGATTTAGGCGATCGGGTTTGTGGTGGTGAGGGGCGATCGCTGTTTGGTGTAGAAAATAGGCGATCAGTTTAATGGGTGTTAAGGGGAGATCGCTGTTTGATTTTGAGATTTAGGCGATCGGGTTTATGGGAGTTAGGTGTGATCGCTGTTTGATTTGAGGGGAAAGGCGATCGGATTTTATGAGTGTTGAAGGGCGATCGCTATTTAATATTATATAAACTCACACGAATCATTAATTGATATAACAACTCCTGCGGGTAAAGATGTAATCACTTCACTTATTCGTTCCATCAATGGAAGTAAATAATCAGGTCTAGTACTACGAGCATCCAAAACGACGATCCTCAAACGCTTCCCAAAACCCACGCCATCCCATATCATCAACATTGTAAACTTCATGATCTCTAGATAGAAAAGACTGCTTGAGTTTTCTACTCAGAAGATTTTCATCCAATAATATAATCATCAAGCAGAACGTTCCTGAGCAATTAATAATTTGGCAGCACTTTCCAAAACTCTCATGACTTGTGACTTTAGGTAGGGAAAATCATCAATAAATTCTGCTAAACCTCCATCACCTTCGAGATAGTCAAAAAAAGTTTGCAAAGGAACCCTCGTCCCCTTAAAAACTGGAACTCCACTCATAATATCGGGATCGCGATGAATAATCCCTTTCATTTCCAATAAGTTATTTAGTGTCATTACATTGCACGATATAACTCATTTCATTATAAAACAAAAGCATAGAAACGTGATTGGGTTTATATGTGGTGATGGGCGATCGCTGTTTGATGTGGGGAAATAGGCGATCGGGTTTGTGGGGGTGAGGGCGATCGCTGTTTGATGTTGTAGGAAATAGGCGATCGGTTTTGTGGGTAGTGAGGGGCGTTCGGTTATAATTATGACTAATCCAGTAAGTTATATTGGCTGCTATGACTAACGCATTACAATACATCTGTGATTCAGAAGGGCAAACTATCTCCGTAGTTGTCCCTATTGCCTTTTGGCAAGAACTAATGGCGGAAAGGGAAACTGCCTATTTACTCAGCAGTCCAACCATGAAAGAAAGACTGCTTGCAGCCAGAAAACGTCGAGATGGAATCTCTTTGGACTCAGCCTGTGAAAAACTTGGAATTTGATGCAGATGCTTTTGAGGACTTAGCTTGGTGGATTGAAAGTGATCGTAAAAAAAGCATTGAAAATCATTAAACTGATTCGTGAAGTCCAACGTAATCCATTTGAAGGTACAGGACAACCTGAAGCTTTAAAACACGATCTATCTGGTTGCTGGTCACGCCGTATCGATCAAGAACATCGTCTAGTTTATGAAGTTCTAGACGATAAAATTAGAATTCTTGCCTGTCGCTTTCACTACTAAAAATCGCTATTTGATGTGGGGAATAGGCGATCTCATTTATGGGTGTTGAGGGGCGATCGCTATGCAACTCCTATGATTTACAAATAGCTTTAAGAACTTTAAGAATCTGTATAGAAGGCTCAGATTCGATCAACGATAGAGAAGGAAATAGCTGATAACTCGGTGATTCTCCTGCACAGATGCGGATAAACTGAAAATGCAAACCATTTGTTGCTAAACCCCAAACTGAAGACTGAGACTGCAAAGACTCATTAGCATAAGTTAATAATTGCGGAATCCCTGTAAAAGGTTCAATCCCTGCTCTCTTTGCTTCAACTATCAGCACCCAAAGCTTGGTTAAATTTGGAACTCCAGATTTTTTAACCGCCAAAATATCGTATCTACCTGTAATGCTAGTATCCGCTTCGAGAATGTCAATACGCTGAATATTTTCTTCTAAAAGTAACTCGATCGCTTGATTATAGTAACCTGTCAAATTCATTAGAGGTGCAAGCGCAAGAAACTTAATTTGTCCTTCGGAAACTCTACCTGATAAAAGGTATCGACGAAAATTAGTACAAATCTCAGTTAGTTCAGTTTGCTCAAAATCAGAAACAGATTCCAGATCAAGATAATCAGAAAAAATACCCATCTCTCCAGACTCGTGAAAGCCTAACAGATGCTGTACATCTTCAAAATTTAAATTTTTCGCGGCAAGTGTAACCATCTTGACCTCTTGAAAATTAGCAATATTTTCTATCTTAACATGTGAACAATCACTGTTTGATATGGGGAGAAATAGGCGATCGGGGTTTGTGGGGCGATCGGGGTTTGTAGGGCGATCGCAGTTTGATGTAGAGATTTAAGCGATCGCGATTTGATTTTGAGATTTAAGCGATTAGGATTGCTGAAAGTCAATATTTTCATAGATGAGTGATAGCGGAAGACTAAGATCGATGCTAGTTAGTTGAACTTCGGGATCGTTAATGGATAAATCAGAGCTATTGATTGTTAGATATTCCCAAACCTCTGTACGATCACTACGACGATAGAACTCAATACTCGGAGAATCTGAATTGATGAGCATATATTCTTGCAATGAATCGATCTTGAGATAGTTGCGTAACTTAATCCCGCGATCGCGATTTTCTGTAGCAGGGGACAAGACTTCCGCAATTAAACAAGGATATTGTAAAAATTCCCTAGCATTGCGATCGCGAGAATCGCAACTAACAACCACATCAGGAAAGTAATACACATTGCTCGGAATGGTCATGAGTTTCGCATCACCACCAAGGATACGACAACCTTGACCACGTAAATGACTTCGGAGCAATACAATTAAATTAAGGGCAATTTCATTATTTTCCAGCTTCCCACCTGTCACCTCAATAACTTCTCCATACTCATACTCATATCTACCTTCTTGTGTTACTTCCCAGTCTAGATATTCTGTAGGTGATAGACTAGGCGATAAAGTAGCAGAAATCATACATTTTGCCCACAATTTTTATATTTATTATAATCAAAATTTGATTTTTATTTAATCTTGTGGGTTGAAACTCAAATCCTTCTATTTAGCAGAATCTCATATTGCTTGATCATTTCTTCGGCTTGTTTTAAGGGCGTTGGGCTTGTATAGAGAAGTTGCTTTGCTTGCTCGGCTAACTTGGCTAACTGGATATCTTCAGCATGACCCTTAGCGATCGCTTTTGCCTTCAGCGCATCAAGCCTACCGCGCAACTCTTGACGAGTTTGGATTGGCAGGCGATTTGCGACGATCGCCTTTTTCGTGATCGCGATATATTCGTTGATTTTGGTTGTGAAATTCTCTAAGCCCACATGGATGGGAACAGTCAGCCCTTCTTTCTGCTTAGTTTCTAATCTTTGTAACCACTGCTCCATCGCGGTAATTTGTTCACTCGGTAATGGAGGGATTAGGCTAGAACAATCGCTAATTTTTGCTTGGCTTTCCGTAAAGGAAGCGATCGCTTCTTGATTTAAGGTAATTAATTGCTGCAATAGTCCATTCGCCTGAGTAAAAGCATCTTGAAGCTTTACTTTTACTCGGAGAAATTGTTCTATATCTCCACGCATCCTATCGATTTGGCGATTAATTTCATCGAAACTCGCAGAAGTTCCTAAGGGATCGGATTCAATGCGATCGCGCAAAAATGCGAGGGTTTGCCGAGATAGTTCTAGTTGGCTAGTATCAATTATCCCTAAAGACTCCCCTTGTCTCTGTAGATTGCCAATTTCTATTTCAGCGATATCCAGTTGTGGTTCTAAATCCGCCCATACGCGATCGACTTCTAAAATAACCTCTTTGGCAACCTGATAGGTCTTGATCATCGCGACTAACAGTTGTAGAGGCGTAATTTTAAGACTGGTTTCGGCAGCAGAGAGTAATTCTCTTTTGGCTAGAGGAGTGATGACCGATGGTAACTGGATTGATGCTTGATTCAATAGATTGAAGATTTCTTGTACCTTTTGATCGGCTCCTAAAAAACGGGGAATAGAGGCTCTGAGGCTTTTCGCTTTATTAATAGTTTGCGTTAACAAATCGAAGTGCTGCAAAAGTTCACTAATTGCTGCCAATGCAGGTTCAACTTTAGTTTTGCTGACACCCGTAAGTTTGATAGGTATAAATCCCGAACTGCCCGTCAGTCGTTGATAAGCGATCAGATCGCATAGGTCATAGATATTGAGGCTGATGGCTTCGAGATTTCCCTTCCAATCAGCTAGCATTCGATCGACTTCTTCTAAGATCATGGCGATCGCCTAAAGCTCCAAGTGTAGTATTATAGCGGTTTTCCAATGCCCACAGGTGTTACACCAATTTCCGAAAGTGTGGCTACACTTTCGGAAGTTGAAAACCAAACCCAGTAAGGTTTTTGAAAACACAAAATGGCGTAGCCATTTTGTGTTTTGGTATAACTAATTATTCTGGTTGTTCTGGTGTTTCTGTCTGATTATCTCCTCTAAATTTTGGAGAAACTGCTGTCCCGACTGTGTGAGTTCGCAATACTTGACCAAATCTATCGCGATACTTCCATAGTTACTAGCTTTCTCTAAATCGCTAATATTTTGAAAAGGTGGAACGATCGCAATCAGGTTGGAATCTCTCAACCTCCTCAATTCGGAAGCCGCATCTTTGCCCACATAAAATTCATGCATGGAATTGTCTTTAATGCCCTTGAGCTTTTCAATTTCTTTGGGCGTTAGAATCAAGCAATACATGAAGTTTTGCAGTTTATTCATGCGATCGATCTGTTCCTGCTGGCGTTTGTCGAGATCTTCTTTGGTTTGGAGCATTTCACTCCGTAGATCCTTAAATTCCGCTTTCAGTCCACCCGATGAGAAGTCGATGCTTTTAAATATGTCCGATGTTTGGGGTTGAAACAACAGAATGATGGCAATTAACGTAATGTCAGGGAAGGTAAAATCTGGGACTTTGGCAATATCGCCAACGACCTGATCACGTTGGGTGAAATTTACCGCTGTTTGTACAATCGGCACGGCGACAAATTTAAGTGCTAGGTACAGCAGGATAACAATAGAGGCAAAGTCTAAAAAATTTAGCTTTCTTTTGGGTTTGTTTGGAGCCATAACTAAGATTTAGTGTAGCGAACGGCGGCGAGAAGTCCATATTCTAAGCCTTCTCCCAATGCTTTACAGGAGGCTGCAATAATATTGTCAGATACTCCCGCCGTTGTCCATCGTCTCTTGCCATTACTGAATTCAATTAATACCCTCGTCGTTGCTTGCGTGCCCGAATCGCTATTGAGAATTCGCACCTTATAGTCGGTGAGATAGAAATTAGCAATTTCAGGATAGAAGCCGATTAAGGCTTTGCGTAAAGCGATATCAAGGGCGGCAACTGGTCCATTACCTTCTGCGGCTGTGAGATGCTCTTCGCCTTTAACCATTACTTTCACCGTTGCTTGGGAATTAACGCCTCCATCAATGGATAAGGATTCAGTAGTGCAATACACATGGAAACTGCTAATCGTAAAAAACTTGGGGCGATCGCCTAAGGCCTCGCGGACTAATAATTCAAAACTTGCCTCTGCGGATTCAAATTGATAGCCGACCCGTTCGAGATCCTTCGTCATCTGCAAGATCTGCCTACAGGCCGCATCCTCTTTTCGCAGGCAAATGCCAAAGGTTTCTACTTTGGAGATGACATTGCTAATCCCTGCTTGCTCGGAGATGACGATGCGCCGATTATTCCCAATACTTTCGGGGGCGATATGCTCGTAGGTGAGGGGATTGCGCTGGACGGCGCTGACATGGATGCCACCTTTATGGGCAAAGGCTGAAGCGCCCACAAAGGGCGCATGATCGTCGGGGGCAAGATTGACGATTTCACTGACTTGGCGGGAGACTTCGGTGAGTTGGGACAGCTTGGCGGTAGCAATGCAGTCATAGCCCATTTTTAGTTGCAAGTTGGGGATGACGCTACAAAGATTGGCATTGCCACAGCGCTCGCCATAGCCATTAATCGTTCCCTGCACCATAGTTGCACCATGCCGAACGGCGGCGATCGCATTGGCAACGGCTAAACCTGCATCGTTGTGAGTGTGAATGCCTATTTGGGGTGAATTGCTGCCCCATTGCCTGAGGGATTCATCCACAATTTTGGTGATTGCGGCCACTTCATCAGGTAAAGTGCCACCATTGGTGTCACAGAGCGCAAACCATTTTGCTCCAGCGTCATGGGCAGCTTTGAGGGTTTTTAGGGCATAGTCGGGATTATTTTTGTAGCCGTCAAACCAATGTTCAGCATCGTAAATAATATGGCGATCGCAACTTGTGAGATAGGCGATCGTATCGTCGATCATCGCGAGATTTTCATCGAGGGAGGTTCTCAAGCCTTCAATGACATGGAGATCCCAAGACTTACCAAAAATAGCGACCCACTTAGTCTTGGCGGCAAGAATCGGCACGAGCATGGGGTCATCCTTTGCCTTTAGTCCTGCGCGTCTGGTCGAACAAAACACCACCAGTTCGGCATGATTGAGGGGACGCTGCTGCATTTGCCGAAAAAATTCATCATCCTTAGGATTTGCCCCTGCCCAACCACCTTCGATAAAAGCAACCCCCAATCGATCAAGGCGATCGGCAATGAGTACTTTATCTTCTACTGACAGTGACAACCCTTCGCGCTGAGTGCCATCGCGAAGGGTTGTATCGTAAATCAAAATGTTCTGATTTGCCATTTTTAATTGTTTGATAGATAAGGCTGCGGTGCAAAGCACCGTAACCTTATTTACCCATAGCCTTAACTAAGAAAATGCCACCAAAGTACAAAATGCCCACGGCTCCAGCCAGTAAACTCTGAGTCATCGGATCGGTCGATGGTGTCAGCACGGCTCCAAGGATCACCGCCCCCAAAACGACATAGCGCCATCCTGCGAGCATCTTGCTGGAGTTAACAATACCTGTCATTGCTAATAGGGCTTGAATTACGGGAATCTGGAAGGCTAACCCAGTACTGAATAACAACAACAATACAAACTCAAAATAGCGATCGATCGACCAAAATTGTTCGACAACATCCCCACCATAGCTAATAAAGAAATTGAGAGCGGCGGGAATCAATAGCTCGTAGGCAAAGACAATACCAAGCACAAATAAAATGCTAGAGCCAAAGACAATGGGGGCGATCGCCCGTTTTTCTTTGCGGGTGAGTCCTGGCAAGATAAACCGCACGATCTGGTACAAAATGGCAGGACTGGAAACTAGCAAGCCACTGTAGCCAGCTACTTTAATGGATACAAAAAAGTATTCCCCCGGTGCAAGTTGCAAAAATTTCACGCCTTGTGCGGGAATTTCCAAAAGAGCTACTATTTTGTTCACTACGGCAAAGCAGCCAATCACACCGATGACTACGGCGATCAAGGCATAGAAAATACGCGATCGAAATTCTTCTAAATGATCGAATAATGACATTTCCACATCATCGATCTCGTCTAGTTCATCAATCTCATCTGGATCGTCGATATTATTATCGACATTATGGACAGGAGGATCGATGGTGGCGATCGCTGTCTCCGCTATGTCCTCATCGACTGGTGGAGGAAAATCCTTTGGTTGCTCTGCTTCACTTACCGTCTCTAGCATGGTGTCGTTATTAAAGTCTACTGGTCGATTGCTTAACCCGATTGCTTAACAAACCTATCAAATAATCGAAGTATATCGATACTATAGCAACCACTATAGCAACCAAACCCAACTTTCGATTTTTCCACCCCTTTCTCCCGATGGCAGTTGATATAGAAATGATTGGTATTATGACAAAAAACAAGAGGAGAAGGTTGGCGCTTTGCGCCAACCTTCTCCTCTTGTTTTTTTATTTGTGTGTTAACGCGAGAAGCGACAGCTATACAAGATCACACCCACAGGGTGCTCCCTTTTACAAAATCGAAAGCCGCAAATAATTTAGAATTACGATAAGTATCTGGGCATAATCAAAAAAGTAGAATCAAAAGCTGTAGCGCACGCTGCACGCGTGCAGCGTGCGCTACAGCTTTTAGGGTTTTATATTTAATTGCGTCTAGATACTTATATGAACTTTCTGACATTTAGCAATGTCTAAGGAATAAGGATGCTAAATTCAGTAATGGGGTTGGCGAAATGGTTCATGTTGATATTCACCATGTAAAATTTCAGGAAAAACAAATGGCTTCATTAAAGTTTGTGGGATTGTTGGCGATCGCAGGTGCAATGTTTTCTTTAAATCCAGATTGTTTGAAAGCACAGGTACTGATCGGCAACAATCAGTCTAATGCTACATCTCCAGCTCAACAGATGCTTCTAGACATGCAACAAAATACCCCTGCGATCGGTGGCGGTAGTATGCAGTTGCTACGATTTACCGACAAAAATGTTTCCTTTGCCCCCTTAGAAGGATTAGACCGACTGTTTAATTGGCAGGTCACGCAGGACGATGGAGTAATGACAGCTCAAACCCTAGGCGATCGCGTTGAAAAGTTTAAATTAAAACAACGCCAGCAGATAATTTCCGATAGTCAGATGTTTGCAGCAATTAATCGGATGAACAATAAGTAGCTAAGCCAAAAACAGAGAGCGTACCGCCCACTAGATGGGCGGTACGCTCTCTGTTTTTATTCTGAGCAGCAAGAGTTGCAAAGCCCCATGACAAATTTATGGTGATTGATAGGAAATTACTTGGTTGACATTATTGCTTATCCCTTCACAAATCTCATCAATTGGGAGATCGTTAAAGTCATGACCAAAGGGGTTTTCGATTTCATTGCCAATCTGTTCGACTCCCAGCAGAATAAAACTAACTAGTCCCACAGCGATCGCCGTTAACCAATGGATATCAATGACGAGATGGAATGGCAAGCCAAAGCAATAAATCAAAATTAACCGTTTTAAGTAAATGCGATAGGCGATCGGTAATGGAGTCTTGAGGATGCGTTCACAACTGGTTAACCCTTCCACTAAAGCATTAATTTGGCTATTCATAGTGACAAAATAATTAGTGTCAAAACGATCGTTTTGCATTTGTTTTTGCAGATAGCTACTTAACCATAGAGTCAGTTCGAGCGGAACATGTTTGACGTTGTTTAGTTTTAGAACTTCATCCTCAGTAAGAATTTGATTAAGATGGGTGGAAATCTCTTCGTTGCGGAGGTGTAGTTTGGTAGCGATCGCAAAGGCTGTTAATAACTGTATCGATTTCTCTTTATCCTTTTGTTCTTCGTCCTTTTGTTCTTCTAATGGAGGAGAATGGATCGCGATCTGCATTAACCTCGATAAATTGCGGATATTGACTACTAAAGTTCCCCAAGCTTTACGTCCTTCCCAATAGCGATCGTAGGCGGTATTTGTCCGAAATACTAAGAGCAATCCTAAAACTAGATTAAAGACCACATTGTTAGTCATATCCCCAAAGACTTTGAGCGATATTTGTGGCTCGTAGTAGTGAAACACCGAGATCCCCAAGGCGAATCCCGCAAAAATCAGAACCCTCGGCAAGATGATCGGCGCAACAGAACCTTGAACCTTAAATGCAAGATCGAACCATTGAAAAGTCATAATCTGGATGATCGTGAAAATTGATTGCCTCAGAAATTGTATACCGCATCATTCCAAGATCAACTTAAAACCTAAAAGATCGTAACGCTCGCATAGCGAGCGTTACGATCTTTGCTTACAACAGAGCCTCACCTCGAAGATAGAACTCGCGAGCGTAGTCTGTCCACCTTCCTTGTCCCCAATAGCGAAAGCAACTAGTTTGGACGAGGAAATTATAAAGTAAGGCTTGCTGATAATCTGATCGCTTTGTCACTGTGGGATCCTGAGCCACCAGATCGTCATATTTTTCATGGAACTTGGCACTGAGTTGATTCATCGGTTCTAATACATTTTCGTAGCCATGTACCCAGCTCATGCTGTTTGTCCATGAGGCTCCATCCATATGGAACTGGTGATCGCTTGCTTTCAGTTCGGCGATCGCCTGCTCGACTTCAGCAGTATTGAGATTTTGGAATTCGGTAGTGATATCGCTACTGCGATCATCAGTGCGTTCATCAGCGCGATCGCGATTTTGAGCTACCTTTTGCCAGACCTTATGTTGTTGCACGGCTTGAATGGGAGGATAGTCCGCAGGATGAATTCCTGCATCTTCAAGCATTTCTAGATATTCCGTTCCATTTAAACCAACAACACCCGAACTTCCCCGTCCGTTGTTTTTTATTTGTTCCCACACCAATGGATAATCGCGGGGAAATTCATTCATCATCACGCCACCATTCTCCCCATCCGCGATCTGAGAAACTAGTGAAGGAATTAATGCTTGACCGAGCATCTGTCTGCCGCGACTTTTTGCCTCGTGGTAAGGCTGCATCTGAGCGACTAGCTTCGTATCTGAACCTTGGGTTTTAATCAGTGCTGTGATACTAAGCAATTCGCCCTTGGAGTTCTTCGCCACTAAACGATTAGGGATGTATTTTTGATCTTGAGTCAGCGCCGAACCATCGAGTTGCTCCACGGAATGCTCCTGCACCATGAGCCAGCGATAACCACATTCCCGAAGAGCCTTGATATATTCATAAAGTGTGTCGGGATGGTTGGGAAGATGCATCTCTGGCGGAGAAAAGCCCTTCACGCGCTTTAGGGCAGCGATGCCAAAAATAGAAGCAAAATGACTTTGCCAAGCTTGGATGTGGAGCTTAATATCGGGGATCGGAGTTGAGGGAATGACCGCATGACTCCACATCGTGCCGAGCCATTCCACGTAGGGCTGATATTGGCGATCGCAAGTAATCCGCTTGAGATTATCCAGAATGTCGTGACGTTGCATCTGCTGCAATCCCCAGAGCAAGTTTCCCGAATAGTCGAGCATAATGCGAGGATTACTCCCCTGCGCGACTAGTTGAGGGATAAAATCGCCCATACGACTATAGCACCATGCAAAAGCGGAAGCATTGTGATTGTCGCCTTCGCCTTGGTGCTCGAACATATACTGGAGATTGCAGATCGTTGCTCCATTTACCCCAGCAGGAATAGTGGGCTGGTGCATATGTAAGGCACAGGCAAAGGCAGAAGTAATCTCCTCAAGTCGAAGATTGTTTTCATTGGAACCGTTATTAAAAAATACAGGAGCATCATCCCGTACAGCCTGTTGAATTACATCTTCATTTCCACAGATGGGAGGGAAATCAGAGGTGACAAAGCTTGACGATGTAGTTGTAATCAAAACTTGTAAAATCTCAATATTAATAAATTTACAGCGACTTTCCGATTCGCCCACACCTTAGCCTACATTGCTTTACAGAAAAATAGCACTATGTAGCTGTAGTCAAACATATTAGTACGGCAGAGAATGGGAGCGCGAAGCGCCCCCATTCTCTGCTTGAAGGGTATCTTCTAAGCAAAACTCGCATTACTATAGCTAATCGACATCTCGATTAATACCAATTCCCAAAATGGCAACGCCATTTTGGGAATCTCAAAACCTTACTGGGTTTGTTTTTTAATTCACTGAAGTGAGACAACACTTCAGTGAATTGGTATAACTACCTGTTATTAGGTAATTTTGATGGATTGATTTTTGTGTTTTTAATGATTACCCCATCCATAGTTGCATTTTTAAGTGTTGTTTGGGTCATGTCAGTATTCGCTAAATTAGCATTATCTAAGTTAGCGTCAATGAGATCTGCTTGAGATAGATCCGCAGAATTTAAGTTAGCATAGGAGAGATCGGAGCCAGCCATTTTGGCTTGGATCAGTCTAGCTGATGTCAGATCTGCGCGTGTAAACATTGAGTTTGGTAGAACAGATTGGATGAAATTCGTACATTTGGCACGACTTTCAGAAAAATCTGCATTTTTGAGAACCGACTGGGTAAAATTTGCTCCTTCAAGGTTTGCACCTTTAAAATTTGCGTCCGATAAATCGGATTGGACAATACTAACACCACGCAAATCGGCATTTTGGAGATCGACAGATTTCAAATCTTTAAGAGTAATATTTCTCGCCCCCCTGAAATCACATCCACGACATTCACGGTTAATTTGGAGTTTAACGAGAGAATCCTTGCCATCCTGCTCTTCTATCTGGGTCAATTTTACATTGCGATTGTCAATACAGGGCGATGGCGGAGTCGTTATTTTTAGCGGAGTTGTGGGTAACGGCGCAGGTGAAATGCTAGTGGAAACCTTTTCAGGTGCAGGGGTAGGGGAAAATGTCAGTAGAGAAGCGATCGCTACAGGCAAGAGATAAATCGGGACTCTACGCCATCCGCTATTCCTTGATTTCGCTAGACCAATCTCGCCAATTTGAAGCAGATGCTCTAAGGCTGTTGCCGCATCGCGATAGCGATCTTTCAATTTTGGGGCAGTCATTTTCTTCAGCCATTGCGCAAAGCGAGGATTCACATTAGTTAACAAATGCTGAAACTGGATCTGATTGTCTTCATTAATTAAGCGATCGACTTGAGTGGAACGAATCCCCGTTAACAAACAAATTAGGGTCATCCCCAAACCATAGTTATCTGTTGCTGCGCTGAGGATTCCATTGCGTAGCTGCTCTGGAGCCATAAAGCCAAACGTGCCAGCCGCAACGCTACTCATCGCATTATCTGCTACACCAATGCGGGCAAAGCCAAAATCAACCAGATACAGTTTTAGGTCATCGCTTACCAGTAAGTTTTCTGGTTTGATATCTCGATGGATAATTGGTGGAGTCTGATTTTGAAGATATACCAAAATTTCTAAAGCCGCGATCGCAAGTTGCTGAATTTGTTCTAGCGAAAACCTGCGGAGATTGGCAAGGGACTGCGCTTTGACATATTGCTGCACAATGCAATAGCCATCAATAGTATCAAAACTACTGAGATAGCGAGGAATCTGAGGATGCTGTACTTGCTGGAGGATTTCTGCTTCGCGAGCGATCGCCTTTTCATAGGCGGCGAATCGATCGACCGACTTAGGAAAACGGAATAACTTAATTACAACTAGCTCTTGATAGATAAGGTTATGGGCAAGATAGGTACTACGGTTGGCTCCGTAGTTATGCCCCAATACACTCATTACCTCATAGCCATATTCCGTCAGATCTGGATGTAGTTCCATCGTATATTCCCCAGTCAAATCTATTTAATTCCCGATTCTTTAGCAAACCTCAATAGATTAGACTTTATCGGAAATAAACAAAAGAAGTTGCTAAAATAGGTGCATTTCAGAAAATTGCAAGTTAGAAAATGCTGTCATACGCCAAACTAAAAAATAAACCTCGGATTCTACAAAGTTTGACAGGA
>NZ_SELU01000031.1:0-58688 GCF_006861605.1 Pseudanabaena sp. UWO310
AAACCATAAAACCTGCGGCGCACGCTGCGCGTGCGCCGCAGGTTTTATGGTTAGCTAAATGGCACTAATAAATCCAGAAAACAAAAAGCACCCCATTGGGGTGCTTTTTGTTTTCTAGACCAGACTATAGCAATGCGTTGATTGCGTAATCGAGGTAGGAGTTAGCTTCAACAGCAGCATCACCAGACAAACCATGGTTTGCTTTGATGTACTTCAAAGCTTCAACGTACCAGCTAGGAGACAATTCAAAGGTACGGTTGATTTCAGCCAAACCAGCGATGAGGTAGTCATCAAGAGGACCTGTACCACCAACAACTAGAGAGTAGGTAACAATGCGGAGGTAGTAACCAATGTCTCTTGCACACTTCTCTTTACCAGTTTGGCTAGAAGCGAAGTTGTGACCAGGGGTGGTGGTGGTGTAAGGATACTTTTGGTAAACAGCATTAGCAGCACCAGATACCAAGGACTCAGCCTTTTCGGTCAAAGCTTTAGCAGCAGCTAGTCCAGAACCTGCTTGACGGAAACGACCAAAAGCAACTTGCAATTCGCTAGAGCTGAGGAAACGACCTTGAGAATCTGCTGTAGCTAATGCTTCGGTTAAAGGGGTCTTCGACATGATTTACAATATCTCCAAATAAAAATTATTAACGCGAGTTAAACAAAAGAATTAAAAACTAGGAAACTGCGGCTGCGGCTCTGTCAAAGTAGCTGCTGAGTTCAGACATCAAGCTGCTGCAATCACCACGGGTTACGCCATTAGGATCGTTAGCGATCGCAATAGCGGCTTCTTTCATTTTTTGTACGCCTACAGCAACGGAAGCACCAGGAGTACCAAGAGCCAAGTAGGTTTCTCTCAAACCATTGAGGCAGCGATCATCAAGGATGCTGGAATCGCCTGCATAGATAGCGTAGGTAACATAACGCAAGATGATTTCCATGTCGCGCAAGCAAGCAGCCATACGACGGTTGGTGTATGCATTTCCACCAGGAGCGATCAATGCAGGCTGTTCGGCGAACAAAGCACGAGCAGCATTAGCAACGATGGTCGAAGAATTGCTGGTAATGCGGTTAACTGTGTCGATACGCTTGTTACCTTCAGCAACGAATGCGCTCAATGCATCTAGTTGAGAAGAAGTGAGGTATGCACCACGCGAATCAGCTTGGGATACTACCTTGGCAAATACATCTAATGACATGTTACGTTTATCTCCAAATGTGTTTAAGTGTCTTTTAAAAGACTGTGATAGGGCAAGCCCATCAATGGATATTTAGTCTAAGCAGTTGTTCTAATCTGTAGTTAACACAAACTAGAAAAATTTATATTTTTAAATAGACCGAATAATTTGATTGAAGACGAAATTAAATAAATCATTGAATATTTGTATCGAGTATAAATACTCAGTCAATAATTTATTTAGCCTCGTTTAGCTCGTTCAAATTTTCAGCTTCTTTGTTTATACTATGTCGTTGGATCGTTTTTCATTACAGATTGTCACAATTTATAAAGTATCCGTTAACAAAACCCATAATTTGCGATCGCAGAAGCAATTCACAATCTAAGATTTGCGCTCTAAATCAAACTGGAAGCCATGAATATATTCTTCTGTCCATCCCGAACCATAGAATCGATTAAATCGATTAAACATTCGCCTAGTGGGATTCTTTTCCGAACGATAGCGCAAGTAATACCAATTTCCAAAATGGCGTTGCCATTTTGGAAATCTCAAAGCCTTACTGGGTTTGGTGTTTAATTCCCAAAAGTGTTGTCACACTTTCGTGAATTGGTATAAGTAGCTAGGCATAATTAAAAACAAAAACCAGAGAGCGTACCGCCCTCTCTTAGCCAAGAAAATCTAAAAAGGACGGGCGGCGCGAAGCGCCGCCCGTCCTTTTTAGATTGGTACGCCTAACTCAGCACCTAAAGGAAAGCCTAACGCTTCTCTTTGGGCGTAATACAGTTTGGCAACTTGACGCGCTAAGTTGCGAATGCGTCCGATATAGCGCACCCTTTCGGTTACAGAAATTACCCCTCTTGCATCTAGCAAGTTAAAGGAATGAGAACATTTCAAAACATAGTCAAAGGCTGGTAATACTAATTCAGCTTCTAACAAATGCCCTGCCTCTTTTTCATACTGTAAGAAAAGCTGGAATAACAAGTCAGAATCCTGTGGTTTACCGCCAAAGTTACCGAAGTTATAGCCGCTATGCTCGACCTCTCCTTGATGATGCACTTGACCATATTTGATATCGCCTAGGGTTGGGTGCGATCGCCATAGGATGTCATAAACCGAATCCACCCCTTGCAGATACATAACTAGACGTTCCAAACCATAGGTGATTTCCGCAGAGACGGGACGACAATCTAAACCGCCAACCTGTTGAAAATAGGTAAACTGGGTAACTTCCATTCCATCGAGCCACACTTCCCAACCTACGCCCCAAGCACCAAGGGTCGGTGATTCCCAATCATCTTCGACAAAACGGACATCATGATCGGCGGGATCGATACCTAGATGTTTGAGACTATTTAGATATAGCTCGAGGACATCATCGGGTGATGGCTTGAGGATGACCTGAAATTGGTAGTAATGTTGCAAGCGATTGGGATTTTGCCCATAGCGCCCATCGGTTGGGCGGCGACATGGTTCGACATAGGCGACACTCCAAGGCTCTGGACCGATCGCTCTTAAAAAAGTATGCGGACTCATAGTGCCAGCCCCCTTTTCTATATCGTAGGGCTGGGCAATCAAACATCCGCGATCGCTCCAATAGGTTTGCAACGCCAATATAACCGACTGAAAATCCATGCTGTACGGGACAATAACACTAGTGTTTTTTATCCTATCAGCGTAGTGTTATCTGGTGTTATCTTTTGAGTGGATATTACTTTGTGAATTTTACCTTGTGAATTTTACAGTTATCAACTACGAAGAGCTGGACTCGACCAATAGTGAAGCTTGGCGATTGCTCGATCGCCTTGAAGTTACATCCCAGACAGCCATTATTGCCAAACGCCAAACTAAAGGTAGGGGACAACGTGGCAACCAATGGCAGTCCGACTTGGGGGGCTTATTTATGTCGGTAATTTTGCAGCCTAACTTAGCCGCATCACAGGCAAATCAAATTACACTCTGGTCAGCTTGGGGAATTGCCAAGACCCTTAACGCCACTGGGGCAAATGTAAAGCTCAAATGGCTGAATGATCTGTTAATTGATCGCCGCAAATTGGGAGGAATCCTCACTGAGACAAGAATTGAGGCGGGGAAAATTCTGTATGCAGTAGTGGGGATCGGTATTAACTGGACAAATCAAGTACCTGAAGGAGCGATCGCTCTGGGCGAATTGCCGACAACTTTATCGAGCATGGACGAACTCATTGAGGTGGTGCTGGCAGGGCTTGAACTGGGACAAACTCGCAGCGAACAGGAAGGAATGGTGGGCATTTTGGCGGAATATTTACAGATGCTGGATCGCCAAAAAGTGCGCCAAATGGTTGATGGTCGGGAACTTCAGGGAGAAATAATCGACATTAGACCAACAGGCGAACTGGTAGTAAGATGGGAGGGAAATTCCCAAAACGCGATCTATCAGCCCCAAAACTTTTCTGTCGGCTATCAGTAGACTTAAAATATGCGCAAATCCACAATCTCGACAATTACCCTAGCAACGCTGCTTTGCCTCTCCACAAATAACTATGTTCTAGTTGGCTCTGCATATGCCGCTAACAAATCCGCCATCTCACCTGATATCGCAGTATCCCAACCTTCCACCCCCGCAACTCAATCCCAACCTCGGGTCGCTCCTGTCGCGCCCACTACAATCGAAATTGAAGGTAAAAGTAACTTTACTGCTGCCCCAAATTCAGCGCCAGTCAATCAAGCCGTAGGAAATTCTGGCTATAAAGACTCTGCCCAAAACTCCGTGAAGGTTAATATCGAGTCCGCATCTACAGTTTCATCAGTTTCATCAAAATCGGGTTCAAAAACTGATGTCAAGCGATCGCAACCCGTCGAAATTGTTCTCGAAAATCGCTCCAATGGTTGTCAGGCAAGAGCTAGTGAAATTTCAGGACGGAGTAACAATCTCTGCGCTCCAGAAGTCGCGATCGCTTCTAAACAAAAGTACTACCAAAACGGTAATGTTCTTTACGCCGCCGCATCTGGGGATAACTCCATCCAAGTCCGTCGCCTCACCCCCCAAGAAATTGCTGCCATGAGCTTGCCTAGCAATGGCGACAAGCGCATGTTGTTTCCATTAATTGCGCCGACTACCATTAGTTCTTTGTTTGGAACTCGCGTGCATCCAGTTACGGGGCAAGTCCGCTTTCACCAAGGCACAGACTTGGCAGCCCCCGAAGGAACACCTGTGATTGCAGCCTTTAGCGGTCGTGTCGAAATAGCGGGATGGCTGGGTGGCTATGGCTTAATCGTCGTCATTTCCCACGGAGAAACCCACGAAACTCGCTATGCCCACCTGTCTGAAGTCTTAGTTAAACCCGGTCAGGAAATCAAGCAGGGGACGGTGATTGGTTTAGTCGGTAGTACGGGTATGGCAACTGGTCCCCACTTGCATTTTGAGATTTGGCAAAAGATGAAAGATGGTTTAGTCGCGATAGACCCTACCCCACAGTTGATGCTTGCCATGGAGCAGTTAGAGAAATATCTCGCTCAAGCCACGAAGTCCCCCAATAAGGCTTAGGCGATCGCTCTTTACAGCTAGAGTCATTAAACAATAACTAGCTGTTGCGGCGCTTCGCGCTGCAACAGCTACTTACCAATTCCCAAAATGGCGTTGCCATTTTGGGAATTGGTAAGTAGCTAGGCACAAGTAAACTTAAAGCCTAGAAGAGCGTACCGCCCGCTACGCGGGCGGTACGCTCTCTGGTTTTGGTTTTTAATTATGCCTAGCTACTTAGTAGTCTTTCCATGATTTTCCCGAAGATGGTAGATGAAAAGCTGTATATTGGCTAGAGTGACAATTTTATCGATCCAAAATTTAAAAAACCTTGATTGCTACTCCCATTAAACCAACTGTAACGACGAGACGACCTGTATTTCCTTTCACCGCTGTGATCGGACAGGAAGAAATGAAGCTCGCCCTGTTGCTCAACGTCATCGATCCCAAAATCGGTGGGGTGATGGTCATGGGCGATCGCGGTACGGGCAAATCCACCACCGTTCGCGCCCTTGCCGACCTCCTACCCGAAATCGAAGTTGTTGCAGACGATCCCTTTAGCAGCCACCCCACCGATGGCGACTTACAAAGTGAAGAAGTGCGCCGCCGTATTGCTGATGGTGAAACATTACCCGTTAGCACCAAGCAAGTAATCATGGTGGACTTACCCCTCGGTGCAACCGAAGACCGTGTATGCGGAACCATCGATATTGAAAAAGCTCTATCGGAAGGGGTCAAAGCTTTTGAACTAGGACTACTTGCCAAAGCTAACCGTGGCATTCTCTACATTGATGAAGTGAATCTCCTCGACGATCACCTCGTCGATGTATTACTAGACTCAGCCGCTTCGGGCTGGAATACCGTTGAGCGGGAAGGGATCTCCATCCGCCACCCTGCCAGATTTGTCTTGGTCGGATCGGGCAACCCTGAAGAAGGAGAATTACGTCCTCAATTACTCGATCGCTTCGGGATGTATGCGGAAATTCGCACTGTCCGCGAGCCAGAACTACGGGTACGTGTGGTTGAAGAGCGGACTAATTTTGATAGCAATCCTCACGGATTCCTCAAAGACTATGCATCTCAACAGGAAGAACTCCAGTCTAAAATCGTGAGAGCGCAAACAATTCTCGGTGAAGTTGATATCCCTCACGATCTACGCCTGAATATCTCCAGAGTTTGCTCGGAGTTGAATGTTGATGGTCTGCGTGGCGATATTGTGAGCAATCGAGCCTCTAGAGCGATCGCTGCTTTTGAAGGTCGCAAGGAAGTAGAAGTAGATGACATCAAGCGTGTCATTGGTCTATGTCTCCGCCACCGTCTGCGCAAAGATCCCCTCGAATCCATTGATACGGGCTACAAAGTTCTCAAAACCTTCAATCAAGTTTTTGGAATTGAAGAAGAGTAATACCAATTCACGAAAGTGTTGTCACACTTTCGTGAATTAAACACCAAACCCAGTAATACCAAATCACAAAATGGCTACGCCATTTTGTGATTTTAAAACCCTTACTGGGTTTGATTTTCAATTCCCAAAAGTGTGGCTACACTTTTGGGAATTGGTATAAGGTTTTGAGATTCCCAAAATGGCAGCGCCATTTTGGGAATTGGCATAATTTATATTTTCTCGACTGGGAATTGAATTTCTGTAATGTAGGATTCCTCATCACAATCAGCTCCACCTTGAATATAGAACTCACGGTTTGCGCCGATGCAGCGATATCCATTATTCTCAATCCAAGTTAGTAAATGCTGATACGCAGTAGACAAGCCGCTATAGCTGCCATGATGAACTAAACAGGCGATCGCTTCATAGCCCTGTAGTTCGTAAATTTTAATGCGATCGTTACCTTTCACCGAAGGCGGTACAGCCACAACTGCTTCACCATCAATATCACTATCCTTATAACCATAGTCATGCCAGATACCAGTGTCATACTCAAACTTGGTAATCCCCTGTTGAGCAAGATACTGATAGAGCTCTTGGAAAAGCTCGGCGATCGCATAGTAATTGGGTAATACTTCGCGAATCGAAGCAACGGTAATCGGCTCGATCTTTTTAATCACAACTTCGTAATCAGACATAACATGCTCCCGTTCAATTTGTTTGAGTTTGGCAGCTACTCTTACCAGTCGAGATTGCTCTTGCTCGATGTGCTGCTGCAAATCGGCTTGCTTTAGCCGCAACATACCGCGCATTTGCTCAATGGAAATCTCTTCCTGCAACAGTCGAGCGATCTGTTCCAAAGAAAATCCCAAATCTTTAAATGCGAGAATGCGATTGAGCCGAGGTAATTGACTAGCAGAGTAGAAGCGATATCCTGTAAAGCGATCAACGGAGATTGGCTTGAGCAATCCCATTTCGTCGTAGAGGCGCAGAGCCTTTATAGACACCTGACTGAGCTTAGAAAAGTCTCCAATTTTGAGCATTTCGTTGACCTCATAAACCTCTTGTTGTAATTACATCGTCTACCCTAAGGGGAGAGTCAATATGCTGATTTAAAACACAAACCCAGAAGAGCATACCGCCCGCTGCGCGGGCGGTATGCTCTTCTGGGTTTTATACCAATTCACGAAAGTGAGACAACACTTCAGTGAATTAAACACCAAACCCAGTAAGGTTTTGAGATTCCCAAAATGGCGTTGCCATTTTGGGAATTGGTATTGCTTAATCAAAATGCTGAAAAGCCGATCGCATTTCTAACCCATCAATTTGATTACCCTCAATCACTTCACCGATAATCACCGCTCCAGATAATCGATTGACAAACTGCACTGCTAAATCCATTGGCATACATAAGACCAGTTCAAAATCTTCCCCACCGTACAAGACCCAATCTAGCGCCCGATCGCCTGCCAAAGTCCTTACCGCTCTGTGAATTGGTAGCGATCGCCAATAGATCTTGGCTCCAACATGGCTAGCTCGACAAATTTGGGCGATCGCATCGGCTAAGCCATCGCTGCTATCCATGCCCGAAACGGGAAAATCCTTTAAATAGTTTTGCTGCCTGAGTAGCTTATTCAATAAAGCGATCGCATCAAAACGGGGAATTGGTCGCTGATGATAGCGACAGATTGCTTGTACTAACTCTTTCCCTGCCAGAATACGATTACCAACCTTCAGTGGCGCTAATAACTTCTCTTTTAAACTGTCATTAAATAGAATTTCCAAACCTGCCTTAGAAAGTCCATGACAACCCGTAATCGCGATCGCATCACCCACCTTAGCGGTATGTCTCTGAATGACCCGATCCTTAGGCACTTGACCGAAGGCTGTTACAGATAATGTCCGAACAGGCGATCGCACCGTATCACCACCTACTAGCTCCGTGCCATAGCGTTGCAAGCATTCACTAAAGCCTCGATAGACACCTTCAATCCAAGCAACCTCCGTATCAGGGGGCAATCCTACTGACATGACTAAACCCCAAGGCTTAGCCCCCATTGCTGCTAAGTCTGATAAGTTCACAGCCGCCGCCCGCCAACCAACATCTTCAGGGCTAGTCGTGCGATCGCTAAAATGCACGCCATCGATCAGCATGTCCGTGGTAACAACCATTTGATGTTCTGGCAAGGTTGCCCCCATCGGAGCAGCATCATCCCCCACCACGGCACTACAAAACTGCCGAAAAATTTTCAGCAGTCCTTGCTCGCCTAAAATTCTAACTGTATCTGTCATTTAATGTCATTTACTAGGAATAGTTAACACTAAGTAGCTAGGCATAAGTAAACTTAAAATCCAGAAGAGCATACCGCCTGCTGCGCGGACGGTATGCTCTCTGGTTTTGGTTTTTAATTATGCCTAGCTACTTAAGAAACCATTTAAGAATTACTTTCTGCGGTCAAAAGCTTTAAGAGATCCCCCTCAATCCCCCTTAAAAAGGGGGAAGAATTTAATTCTCCCCCCTTTTTAAGGGGGGCTGGGGGGGATCTATCCAATTCTTAAATGGTTTCTAAACCTTTATCTTGCCATTCTCTTCCTAAGTACCTCAGCGTAATTATAGCTGCCGCCAGTTTGGTTAGGACAAAATCAAAACCCCAAAGAGAGTTGCTGCGCGGAGCGCAGCAACTCTCTTTGGGGTTTTATACCAAATCACAAAATGGCTACGCCATTTTGTGATTTTAAAACTCTTACTGGGTTTGGTTTCCAATTCCCAAAAGTGTAGCCACACTTTTGGGAATTGGTATTATGTCCTGATCCAGTTAGCGGCAGCTATAAAATCCAGAGCTAAAACCTGTGGCGCAAGCGCAGCTTGCGCCACAGGTTTTAGGGTTTTATACTTAATTGCGCCTAACTACTTAAATGGTTAAGAATGAGCAGCGTAGGGATGATCAAAACTAAGGATAGAAAGTCAGTTTTGGTAAAGCTAGCGACTCTTCCCAACCCATCATAATATTCATACATTGCACGGCTTGAGCAGCTTGACCTTTCATCAAATTATCGATCGCTGAAACGACAATAACTCGCCCAGTCCGCTCATCGACCTCTACACCGAGATAACAGAGATTTGTACCTAACGCCCATTTAGTTTGGGGGAAGATATTTTTGGGTAGAACCTGTACCCATTCTGAATTGCGATAAAAAGATTTATAAATCGTTAATACATCTTCTTTAACCAATCCAGGATCGCGTAATTTTGCATATACCGTCGAAAGGATACCGCGAATCATCGGGATCAGGTGCGGAGTGAATTGAACTAATACCTCTTGCCCTGCCATATCACTACAGATCTGTTCGATTTCTGGAGTATGACGATGACTGGCAATACCATAGGCTCCGAGCGATCCATCCGCTTCCGCTAGTAATAGATTGGTTTTAGGCTGACGACCGCCCCCTGATGTCCCTGACTTGGCATCAATAATAATGGTACTAGGATCGACTAAGCCCTGTTTCAGCAATGGCTGCAAAGCCAATAGACTTGCAGTCGGATAGCAACCTGCACAGCCTACTAAGTCAGCAGTGGCAATGCGATCGCGATAGATTTCAGGCAATCCATAGACAGCCTTACTATTAACTTCACTATCAGTTCGCGATTCTTTGTACCAAGATTCGTAGACTTGCAAATCGGTAAAGCGATAATCTGCGGATAGATCGAGGACTTTGCACCCCTTCGCCAGTAGTCTCGGCGCAATTTTACTAGCTAAGCCATTGGGTAACGACAGGAAGACAATTTTACAGCGATCGGCGATCGCCTCAGGCTCAAGATTTTCAATGGGTAAATTAACAGCATGGGCTATATGCGGATATAGATCCGCAAAATTTTGACCAACAGAACCACTACCACCCATATAGGTAACCTGCACCGATGGATGCTCCAGCAGCAACCTAACCAGTTGAATGCCACCATAACCTGACGCACCAATAATACCTACGGGGACTCGATCCTGTGCGCTCATAAACTTACTCCATCAAACTATTAAAATTACTTTTCGTGTTTGGGGTAACAACTTAGCACAAGCCAAGACTTAACCCAAGTTAATAACTAAATTAATAAATTAATAAGTATCTCAGCATAATTGAAATCCAGATCTAAAACCTGCAACGCACGTTGCGCGTGCGTTGCAGGTTTTAGGTTTTTATTCTGTCCATCAAAAGCTAAATAGCTAAGGATGGACGGTGCGAAGCGCCGCCCATCCTTACTATATAAATCCTTGATTTTTTAGAACTACCTCAAAGATGTGGCAATCCTAAATCGCTAAGCAATCTCGAGGCCCTATTTTTTCTCATAAATGATTTAGGACTCCTAAATAGCTGAACATAATTACAAATCAACCCTTAAACCTGTAGCGCACGCGCAGCGTGCGCTACAGGTTTAAGGGTTTTATATTTAATCGCGCCCATTTACTTATATAGATGCTATTGGCGTAGGAGTAAGCTCTTTTCATAATTATGATTGTCAGTTGTTATTTTTGGGATTGCATTTAATTAACCCTAAATACCTAGCTATCCTAAATGGCTTTTGAAAAGCCTCCTTTTATCTGCACTGCCAACAATCTAAAACACCCTAAAATATCTAGCATCGCTGCATAATATTTGCAAATCTTATAGCAAACCTATATTATTTACACTTTTTTTATTTATAGAAGTGCAACCTGAAGTAAGTTGACTTCTGTAAATATATTTACCTGACGACAAATGGGGATAAATCACCTATATGGGTGAAGAAAGATGTCGCCAACTAGTGTCAAGTTTGAGTTAGCCAACCCATTAAGAGCATTTGTATCCCATATATTAAAAAATATCCCCTCTTCAATTATACAAATTGATATTTAGACGAATTTAATTAAAAATTGGTTCAAAAGTATCTAAACAATTTTTATTGTAACAATTATCCCCAAGAAAAAGGCATCATCGAGATATCCCTTTTTCATATTTCCATAGATTATCTGAATTGTTTTGTATTATTTAATGTACATTTTTAAAATTTACTAGTATGTTTTAAAATATTTTTTAAATCTTATTGAAAATTATGTTCAATATGTTTAAAAATGTACGACAATAAGAAAGCAATTCCATGTAGGTTAAAATCTCAAGACTTGCAAAATTTCTCCTATTACCTAGAGAGAAGTTTTAAATTTTGAAATCCTGAAATTTCTGATAATCCTATGATAGATACTGTAACTTCTCCTTTAACAGGAAAGGCGCTTCTTCAAAAAGCAAAAGAGCTAAACAACCTGCCCAAGCGTGAGCAAGCTAAAAAATGCGGGTATTTCACTCGCGGAAAAGATGGGGTGGATCGCGTTAATTTGACAGAATTTTATGAGGCAGTACTTGCTGCTAGGGGATTTGCGATTAACCCTGAACAGAATAAAGATGGTCGTGGTCGCGAACCTACGTTTCGGGTTAGCGTCCATAAAAATGGTCAAATTGTGATCGGTTCTACCTATACAAGATCGATGGGTTTAAATGAAGGTGATGAGTTTGAAATTAAGCTTGGCTACAAGCATATTCACCTAATCCAGTTGCAAAATGATCAATCCGAAGATAACGAAGAATAACTAGATATCCTCAAATATAAGTCTCTGTTTGATGTTCTTAAATTTATACAGTCTGAAATATCACTTTAAACTTTGATTTACCTTTGATATCTGACAATAAATTTGAGATCGCAAAAACATCAGATGGCTTAAGTGATTATTAGGAGCGAGAAAATTAATACTACTTAGGGGAGGTGTTTAATTTTCTCGCTGCTTTATGGATTACTTTTATGACTTAACATGTAATACGTACATGTATGAATTACATCTACGTATTACATGTATGGATTACAAATTTTAATGTTTTTGGTTTTCTAGGTTTTTATTCTATGCAGCTAGTAGATACTCATGTGCATATCAACTTCAAAGACTTTCAGTCCGATCTTGAGGCAGTACGCGATCGCTGGCAGCGCAATGGAATAACCCGACTCGTACATTCCTGCGTGAGCCCTAATGAGTTTGCACAAATTCAGGCGATCGCTGATCGATTTCCTGAGGTAAGTTTTGCCGTTGGTTTACATCCCCTCGATAAAAGTTTAAATGAGTTGGGGTGGGAGCCTGAGATTGGGGATCGCATTAAGTCCTTAGCCATCAGCGATCCCCGAGTAGTAGCCATTGGCGAAACTGGATTAGATTTTTTTAAGTCCGATCAGCAAACCGCTCAGGTTGAAGCTTTTAAATCCCAGCTTCGTACTGCGCGATCGCTATCCCTGCCAGTGATTATTCACTCTCGCGAAGCCTCCGTAGTTACCCGTGAAGTTTTGCAAGAAATCAATGCGGAAGCTCCCCGTGAGCCGATCCGTGGCGTGATGCATTGCTGGGCGGGGAATCCTGAAGAAACGCAGTGGTTTGTAGATTTAGGGATGTATATCAGCTTTAGCGGCGTGGTCAGTTTTAAAAATGCAGTTGATTTGCATGAATCGGCAAAGATCGTACCGAGCGATCGCCTACTGGTGGAAACCGATTGCCCATTTCTCGCACCTGTACCTAAAAGGGGTAAGCGTAACGAGCCTGCCTATGTGTTGCATGTAGCCGAAAGCTTGGCAAAACTTCGCACTATGGAACTAGAGGTCTTGGCTGAGCAAACGACAAATAATGCCTTTAAACTATTTGCCCTTTCTTAATAATTAAAAAGTAGCTAAAATCCAGATCAAAAAACATTGACGTACGCGCAGCGTACGTCAATGTTTTTTGGGCTTTATATTTAATTGCGCTTAGCTACTTAGAACAACGACTCTATGAAACTGACTAACGCCATAACAGTTAAAATTGTTTTATGCAAATATACCTAGATCATGGTGCTACAACCCCTGCCCGCCCCGAAGTCATCGACCTGATGGCATCGGTAATGCGATCGCAATGGGGCAATCCCTCCAGCCTACATTGGTGGGGGGAACGTTCGACGATGGCGATCGAGCGGGCTCGTTTGCAGGTGGCAAGCTTGATTAATGCCGATCCCGAAGGTATCATCTTCACATCTGGCGGTACTGAGTCGGATAACATGGCGATCTTCGGTATCGCACGGCATTACTGTACCCCACAGCACATGATCATCTCGTCGGTCGAGCATTCAGCCGTAAGTCTACCAGCTCACTACCTCGAACGACATGGCTGGGAAATCACCCGATTATCTGTCAATCGTCAAGGTCAAGTAGATCCTGCGGAGCTTGCCCGATCGCTCCGTCCTAATACTGTCCTCGTCTCAATTATTACAGCCCAAAATGAAGTAGGCACGATCCAACCAATTGAGAAATTAGGGCAAATCTGCCGTCATGCCAATGTACTATTCCATACCGATGCCGTCCAAGCGATCGGTAAGATACCGATCAATGTCCAAGTTTTACCCATCGATCTGCTTTCACTTTCAGCGCATAAGTTTTATGGAACGCAGGGGATCGGAGCGCTTTATATCAATCCGCTCATTGCACCTCTCATTACAAATGAGCGATCGCTGATTCCCCTCATCCAAGGCGGCGGACAAGAACGAGGTTACCGTTCAGGAACACAGGCTGTTGCGGCGATCGCAGGGCTGGGGTTAGCTGCCGAACTTGCCGAGGGGGAACTAATTGCCGAGTCTCGGCGTTTGGCAAACCTACGCGATCGCCTCTATGCTTTGCTCGCAGATATTCCCGAACTAGTCCCTACGGGTATGCGGGGAAATGACAGACTACCCCACCACCTCAGCTTTTATCATCAACATATCGATGGTCGCCGCCTTGTCCGCGAAATGAATTTTGCGGGTATAGCGATCAGTTCTGGCTCTGCATGTAGTAGCGGTAAGAGCGAACCGAGTTCGATCCTATTAGAAATGGGATATTCACCCATAGAATCTCGAAATAGTATCCGATTGACCCTTGGGAAATCTAATAATGAAGCTGATATTGATTGGACAGCGATGGCAATACATCAAATACTCCATCGCCTAGCCTAATACCAAAACACAAAATGGCGTAGCCATTTTGTGTTTTGGTATAACCCGAACTGACGTTTTGTCAGGACATCAAACGCAATAGAGAGTTGGAGCGCTTCGCGCCGCAACTCTCTATTGCGTTTGGACTATAGCTATAATACCAATTCACGAAAGTGTGACAACACTTTTGTGAATTAAACACCAAACACAGTAAGGTTTTGAGATTCCCAAAATGGCAACGCCATTTTGGGAATTGGGATAATAGGAAATTCTTGTTCTAAGGAACGACTAATACGGGACAGGGTGAGAGATTAATCACTTTTTGGCTCACGCTATCATCGGGATGTTCCTCCGCAAGGCTAACCCCTCGCGAGCCCATGATAATTAGGTCAGCATTAATTTCATCCGCAAAATCACATATTACAAAGGCTGCTTTACCTTCAGCAATTTTAGTCTTTACAGGAATGTTCACCGCCGAAAAATAGGATTGAACCTCTTGAATCAGATCCTGTGATGATTGGCGATCGCCATCAGGTTCCATCACTGATAGCACATATAGCTCCGCCTGATACTTTTGAATTAGCTCGATCGCTATATCTACAGCTTGGCGGGTTTCTTGACTTCTGTTTAAAGGAAATAAAACAGTCTTAAACATAATTCCTACCTAGCACTGTAATTCGGATATGAGATATTAAATCCAAGCAAAATTCTGAGCTTAAAATTCTCAGCTTAAAATTATGGGCTTAGATTCTTGAACTCATTGTAATAATCAAAATAGCTAGACAGGATTTAAATTTCTTAATTTTTAACATGCGATCGCCAATAATGAAGATTTAGAGGTGTTTCCGCAGCGTATATTTCCTTTTTTTGCCCCGTTCGCATCCAATAAACAGCAGACCTTACTACATCAATGCTAACATTGCGAGATATATAACGAGAAAAAAGTCAAAACGGAAGTAGATTATAGATGGATGCCGTAACAAAAATTATCCCTTTTTATGGCAGGGAAATTAAATTAAGAATTGGCACGTTTGCACCTCAGGCTGGTGGCTCAGTATTAGTCCAGTGTGGTGAGACTGCAATATTAGTGACAGCGACCAGAGGTCCTGCTCGCGATGGAGTTGATTTTGTGCCTCTGCTTGTTGATTATGAAGAGCGCCTGTATGCAGCAGGACGCATTCCCGGTGGCTTCTTGCGTCGTGAAGGTAGACCTCCTGAAAAGGCAACGCTGATTTGCCGCCTGATCGATCGCCCCATGCGTCCTTTATTTCCTAATTGGTTGCGTGATGATGTGCAAATTGTCGCTACCACGATGGCGATTGACGAAAAAGTACCTCCCGATGTTTTAGCCGTTACTGGTGCATCGATCGCCGCTATGGTTGCAGGGCTACCCTTCATGGGACCCATGGCAGGAGTGCGGGTTGGCTTGGTCGGTGATGAATTCATTATCAACCCTACCTATGCTGAAGTTGAAGCTGGCGATCTCGATCTTGTCGTCGCGGGTACTGCTGAAGGCATCATCATGGTAGAAGCAGGCTCCAATCAACTGCCCGAAGCAGACATGATCGAAGCGATCGACTTTGGCTATGAAGCAGTACAAGAACTGATCAAATTTCAGCTTGAGTTAATTCAAGAATTAGGAATCGCGCCCCCAGACCTCACTGAGCCCGTTACCGATCCTACCCTAGAAAACTTTATTGCCGATACTGTCAAAGATAAAGTCGCTCAAGTTGTCGCTAGCTGCGAAAAAGATCGTAATGTCCGCGATGCTGCCCTCGATGCGATTAAAGCCGATCTGTTAGAAGCGATCGCCGCTTTACCCGATGAAGATCCCATTAAATTGGTTGCCGACAAGAAGGTAATTAGCGCCACCTACAAGGAACTCACCAAAAAGCTGATGCGCTTGCAAGTCATCGAGCAGAATGTCCGCATCGATGGGCGCAAGCTCGATGAAGTACGTCCGATTTGGACAGAGGTGAGTGTAATTCCTCGCGTTCATGGTAGCGGCTTATTCAATCGTGGCTTAACTCAGGTGCTCTCGATCGCTACTCTGGGTACGCCCGGAGATGCGCAAGAGCTAGACGATCTGCATCCCGACGCGAAGAAGCGGTACATGCATCACTACAACTTCCCACCCTATTCCGTTGGCGAGGCAAAACCAATGCGATCGCCTGGTCGTCGCGAAATTGGACATGGAGCCTTAGCCGAACGCGCTTTGTTGCCTGTTTTACCGCCCAAGGATAAATTCCCATACATCCTACGGGTAGTCTCTGAGGTATTGTCCTCCAATGGTTCTACTTCCATGGGTTCCGTTTGCGGTTCCACCTTGGCTCTCATGGATGCAGGCGTACCGATTTCTAAACCCGTAAGTGGTGTAGCAATGGGTCTAATTAAGGAAGGCGATGAAGTTCGCATCCTCACCGATATCCAAGGTATTGAAGATTTTCTTGGCGATATGGACTTCAAGGTGGCAGGTACGGACTCAGGCATTACCGCGCTGCAAATGGACATGAAGATCACCAGCATCTCTATGGAAACCGTACGCTCAGCCATCATGCAAGCCAAAACTGGTCGCGCTCACATCATGGGCAAGATGTTGGAATTGCTGTCTGAACCAAGACCTCAACTCTCTCCTTATGCACCAAGATTATTGACAATTCGGATTGATCCCGAACAAATTGGCATGATCATTGGACCTGGCGGTAAAAACATCAAGGGAATTACGGAGGAAACTGGAGCCAAGATTGATATTGAAGATGATGGCACAGTAATGATTTCTTCGATGAATGGAGATGGTGCGCTCAAAGCCAAACGCATCATCGAAAACATGACTCGTCGGGTCGGTTCGGGCGATGTATATCTCGGTAAAGTGACGCGCATCATTCCCATTGGCGCATTTGTGGAGTTCCTTCCAGGAAAGGAAGGAATGGTACATATTTCGCAACTTGCCGAAGGTCGTGTGGGCAAAGTCGAAGATGAAGTTGCTGTTGGCGATGAGGTCTTGATTAAGATCCGCGAAGTTGATAATCGCGGACGCTTTAATCTCACTCGTTTGGGCATTCATCCCGATGAAGCCGCCGCTGCACGCGCCGCCGCTGCCGTCAAAGAATAACGATGACTAAAATAATGGATGCGCGAGGCGCATCCACTATTTCAAACCCCAAGAGAAGAGTGGCGGTGCAAAGCATCGCCACTCTTCTCTTGGGGTTGATGTCTTAGTGCAAAAAACCAGAAGTGATTATCGCCTGCTACGCAGGCGATAATCACTTCTGGGAGCGGCTTAAGAATACCCATATGAGAGGTTGGTCACAAAATGATTTTTCGGCGCATGGCTTGCATACAGAGTGCAACTCTTGGACTAGTAATAGTTTCATCAAGGTGATCAATATCTAGCTTGCTCTTTAACCGCAACACACAGTTTTGTATACTTTTGAGCGATAAATTTAGTCGCTGCGCGATCGCCTTATCGGTTAGGGACTCTTTACAAAGCAAACATAACACCAGAAGTTCGCGATCGCTTAATTCAAGGAATTGGCGTAGCTCCTTGGGTATTTCTAGCTTACCTTCTAGGGCATGTCTCGCTCCCTCTAAAAAAGCTTTGCGTCGCTCGATTTTACTAACCACCACAAATCCACCTTGGTGACGACCCATGAAATTTGTTAATGGTTTTAAGTAATTGTATTCACTCGTATAAATCAGAATATTTAGTAAGGGATAGTCCTGAAAAACCTGCTGTAAAAAATTCAAACTAGATACCGCATATTGTTCTCCCGCCAATGTCCCAAATAGTAAATCGACGGTAACTAAATCGGGTGTTTCTAGTTTGATCCTTTCTAATGCATCTGTGTGGTTATTAAAGATAAGGCAACGAGCTGATGGTTCTAGCTTTTGCAAAAACAAGCAGTTATTCTGAGCCACTTCAGGGTGATCCTCTAAAATCAGAAATAGGAGTGGCTTAGAGTCGGCTGTACTGATTTGCATTAGTTCGCCTATTAGATATATCCGAATTATTCACTACTACGCAACAAATGCCAAGTTAGTTGAACGCGAATTCCCCCTTCAACTAAAGTAATTCTTTCAAATATACCGTTAGGCAAGTCATTAGCAATCGCCTGCATTAGCTTCATCCCATAACCGCCACGCTGTCGTTTTTGAGCCGTAAGTTCAAATATGGAGCGATCTAATATTTCACCATCATTTTCGACGATCATCGTACATAGCCGATCTTGCTGCTTTAAAATCACCTTAACCTTTGTGGCAGTTCCTTGAGGTGGTTGAGCATGGTGGATAACATTGGCGATCGCCTCGGTAAAAAAACGATAAATATCTTCACGGGCTTCAAGCCAACTACTGTTTAACTGCGATTCGGCTAGCGGTTGCAGATTTTGAACGATCTGGAGTTTCAATTCCCCAGACTCAACTAAATGTTGCAGTTTTTTAGTAATACCAATGCCCAATCCTTCGCGAAGATCGGGCGTAATTTCTAGAGCAAGCTCGCGGGTCTGGTTGAGTTGTTGACGGAGGCGATCGCCTAAATCTTCTAAGCGATCGAGAATGGGATTGAAATCTAGATCGGGAGAATTCATTTGCAAAAATTCTAGCTGATCCATCGCTAGCTTCAGTTCTTGGAGCGGTCCATCATGGATGTCAGCCGCAATACGATGTAGTAGTTTACGAGTTTGGGATATCACGGCTGTCTGTTCGATTGCGTGCAGGCGATCAAGTTCGCATTGCTGCTCATTAATTAAGTTTTTCTGCCAATTTAGTCTTAAGGCAAAAAGAATTAGCAGCCCTATAGCAACCAATATCAGCGAAGGAATGACGATGGGAACGTGAAGTTGCGCCCAAAACATGACCACGCCTAAAATTCCAAAACTACCCAGCAGAATGATGTGCAAAAGCCAAGACATTCTGGCATTACGTTGCCATGCTTTATGGGGAATCATATCTCTTGTATCGCATGATGTGGATTAAGAATTAGGCTATCGAAATGAACACAAATCTTAATAATCAAAAGTTCTATCATTCGACACATTCTATCTAAATACCTTACGCTTCTCAATGCCAATACCAGTTATTTTATTTGCGGGTTAACGCAATTTTATTTACCTAAATCATCATGTCATTGCATAGGTTATTCAAGTTAATCTAACAACAAGTTAGCGATAAGAAAAAAGATTTTTGCCTTATTAGAAATTAAAATCCTTATTTTCTCCTAACTAACTTTTCTTGATTTAAGAAAAACACATTAGCTTTGAGGATCAATAATATGAATCCACTTGATATAGTCCTAAAGATCTTAGGTGATGCAGATCAATTTAGAAGCAAGGTAAATCAGGCTTGCATTGTTAAGGGGTTACCCCCTGCATTTGATGGATTGAAAGGGAACACAGATTATCGCTTTGAAGGCTTCGGCGTTGCGTTTATAAATTTTCAGCCTAATCTAACATTTTGGGTGCATTACAAACCAGATAGTCCGCAGCATATATCCCTTGGCAGATTTGAAATTCCTATTAGCTACGCACAGTCATTGAGTTTAGTTGCTAACTTAGGACATCCCTCTAACACAGCAGTCACCGCCTGATAGGCTAAATATAGAATCTAGTCAGTAAAGTGCGTTAGCGAAGTAGGTAAGAATTGTTCCACTTCGTTAACGCATAATTATACTTAATCTGAGGAGTAGAACTGATAGATCCGAACAGGTGAATAAGTAAGTTGGCTTAATTAATATAAAACCCTAAAAACTGCGGCGCACGCGCAGCGTGTGCCGCAGTTTTTAGGGTTTTAATTATGCTGAAGTACTTACAATATAAGAGATACACGTAATTCTGTAGAGTCTGCGCAATCTTCCAGAAATAGAGTAATTAAAGGAAGGAGATAAAAATAATGTCTACCCACTATCTAATTTTCAACCATGGTGTCAACAATCGCAATAAGGAAGATACTGAGAAGTCTTATAAAAAATTGCTCGGTGGCATTCGCAGAGACTTAGACAAAGAAGGACTAACCCAATGCGATCTTAAACCAATCTTTTGCTTCTGGGGTGATGTCAATGAGTACCACGAACAGGAAGTTATTGATGCCTTTAATCATTCCGATGCATTCAAGCAATTAGATTTCCAAGATGAACGCAAATCACAAGTTTTACGATTTGCTGGTGATGCTGCTCTTTATATTAGCCGACATGTGGGGCTTGACGTTGCCAATAGATTGAAAGAACAAATCGCAAATGGATTACAAGACTACAAATTTGATTCAGATCCCAAAAAGAAAGATCATGTTCACCTGATTACTCACAGTTGGGGTACTGTTATTTTGTTTGATATTCTGTTCTCGTCTCGCTGGGATAATCTGGATAGTACAGACCAAAATAGCGCTTTACTACTTAGAAATGGAGTTTTTGGTTTAAAGGGTAATAATGGACAGTATAAAGAGGGTTTTCATCTCTCCAGTATTCACACAATGGGATCACCAATCACAATTTTCAGTTTGTTAATGACAGATGCAGATAGACAACCAGATCCGCTAGATCATGAAGAGCGTATTTTTGATAAGCTCTACCCTTCATATGGTTCATCTCATACTATAACGCCTAGTCTTCGCTTAATTCTTGAGTATCTTTATCAAGAAAGAGGGACAAATCGATTGCCGTGGCGTAATTTCATTCATCCTGCGGATCTCATTGCTAATCCCTTAGATCCCATACTTTTTAACGTATTAAGACACGCAGCAAGGTGCATCGATCTAAAAGATATAGTTTTAAATGGAAAGTCATTGACATGGATTGGTGCAGCAATTAATGCCGCTTTATTTGATGCCCATGGAAAGTATTGGGAAGATGATCTTACAGCTCAAGAGATTGCACAAGTAATCAAAGCTTGTTAACTCATTGGCTCAAAGAAATATTTTTAGGAAAACCAGTAACCCACAAGATCAGGGAGCTTCAGGCCACGATCCAAGAATTCCTGAAGTTGTTTTTAATGAAACGATTGTTAATTATATTGTCGATTATCTAAATGCTTAATAAGTCAGCTTGGGAAATTCACTTACAGCTACTTCTTCAAATGTTAGGATGACTGATGAATTTCTTAAAAATTTAAATAAGAGCTTATGCTTGACGTACAGAAATTAATGGGACAGATGCAGGGAATGTCCGAGCAATTGCAGAAGGAAGCTAAGCAATTGACGGTCAAACTCGATCGCGCTGAGACTATCTTTCATCAAGCAGCCGCCAACCAAGCTCATCTCTGTCAAAACAGCCAACAGTCCCGCGATCGCCTTGCCTTTAATTGTGCGGAACCCGTTGAGCCTCTAGAGGCAATTCAAGCGATCGCCCCCATTTCTGCCCCTCATATCGTAATCGCTACGGATGGTTCGCAAATTGCCCCTAGTCGTCACGAAATCGCCTATTGCTATCTGATTAATATCGGTAGAGTTGCCATTTACTATAACTCTGGGATCTATCCATTACTGGACAACTTACCCGAAGTCTTTTATCGCCCCGAAGATCTGTATAAAGCACGGCAATGGGGAATCCAAACCGAGGAATGGATGACCCTCAAGCGCACCGTGGCAGAAACTGTCGCCTTAGCGGACTTAGCTGTCGAAACGCGATCGCCATCTTTGCCAATCCTTGCCTTCACCGATGGCGCATTAATCCATTGGGAACTAGATGAAGTCCCCCTTGAAGGAAGAGCGCAACTTTTGCCCGATATTCTTGAGGCTTGGGATCTCCTCAAGGCTGAGAAGATTCCCCTAGCAGGATATATTAGTGCCCCTCGCGCTGCTGAAGCTACTAACTTTTTACGATTAGAACTCTGTCCTTTTGAGCGCCCCGATTGCCATATCCACTGTTCCGAACAGATCCTTGATGCTGCGCCATGCAGTCAGCTCCAACCTTTGCGCGATGGAACATTATGGAATCGCTTACTCAAGGTCGGTGAATGCAGTCCTTTATGGAAAAGCCATGCCAGAATCTTGCAGGAATATGGCGAGCATCAAATTTATTTCTGTTACCTCCATGTGGGCACGGAGATCGCCAGAATTGAAATGCCCGCTTGGACGGCGCTAGATCAAGAACTGCGATCGCAAGCTTTACAAATTATTCTCTCTCAAGTACAAAAGGGCTATGGCTACCCTGTGGCGTTAGCAGAAGCACACAATCAAGCGGTAGTGACAGGTAGCGATCGTCGTCGTTTTTTTGCAATTTTAGAACAGCAAATGGTGAAATCTGGTTTGCGCAATGTGACCACTTCCTATAAGGAATCGCGAAAACGCAACAGCATCGCCTAATCATAACGTCAGTTCGGGTTAGGCTGGCAAATTTTCAAATCCCAAAGTAAAAGCCTTGCGTAGCAAGGCTTTTACTTTGAGGATTTAAGAAAGGGTTTGCTACGCAAACCCTTTCTTAAATCCCGTTTTAAATTATCCCGAACTCAAGTTAATGATATTTGCGGTGCTTTGTGCCGCAAATATCAAATCCTATAAAACGCCCTTAGAACTAGGAATTACACTGGCGCGGCGGGGATCTACCTCGATCGCCATTTTGATCGCGCGGGCAAAGGCTTTAAAACCTGCTTCGATGATGTGGTGGGAGTTACCGCTTTCTAAAAGCCTAATATGTAGAGTCATTTGGGCATGATTGACTACGGCTTGAAAAAACTCTTTGACTAGCTCGGTGTCGTAAGTCCCCACTCGCTGATTGGGAATCACTAAGCCATAGACCAGATAGGGACGACCAGAAAAATCAAGGGCAACCTGCACCAAAGCCTCATCGAGAGGAGCCACAAAATGACCAAAACGGTTAATTCCTTTGCGATCGCCTAACGCTTGCCCCAGAGCTTGCCCCAATACAATGCCCACATCTTCATTCGTATGGTGATCGTCGATATGTAAATCGCCAGTGGCTTGGATATCAAGATCGATTAAGCCGTGGGAACAAATTTGATGCAGCATGTGATCGAGAAAGGGAATACCAGTATTGATATTGCCCTTGCCCGTGCCATCCAGATTAAGCGCCACGGTGACATCGGTTTCGCCAGTTTTGCGGTGGACTTTGGCAATGCGAGGGGTATCGTAGGACATAGCGCAGAAGAGTTAATAAAAGTTGTGAATAAAGGCTGTGAATAAAATTTGTAAGGTGCCAGCTTTACTATGCTTGTAAGGCGTAACAATCTCTCAATACATCTTAGCTTAGAGATAGGATAGACTCTGATAGGCTTAAAACAGAGACTTCAGAATCAAGAGCGTTGACAACCCCGATGGCAACAAATATACCAACTAAGCAAGTTTGGCACGCGCTGACAATCGATGAAACGATCGCCGCGTTGGATACTAATCCCGAAATGGGGCTGGAGTCTTGGCAGATTAGCGATCGCCAAAATATCTATGGACGCAATGAGCTAAAAGGTAAAACAGGAAGAGCCCGACTCAGCATTTTTATCGATCAGTTTACCAACATCATGTTACTGATGTTGATGGGCGTGGCTGTCGTTTCGGCATTTTTAGATCTGCGAGAAGGGAATTTCCCCAAAGATGCGATCGCGATCGCGGCGATCGTCATTCTCAATGGAATTTTGGGCTATGTACAGGAAAGTCGTGCTGAGGAAGCCCTAGCCGCATTAAAACTAATGGCAGCTCCCAACGTGCGCGTATTGCGGGAGGGTAAAATTGCCGAACTTCCATCAGCAGAATTAGTCATCGGCGATATCGTATTTGTGGATGCGGGAATGCAGATTGCGGCAGATGGGCGCTTATTGCAGGCTGTAAGCCTCAAGATTAGAGAAGGAGCGCTCACGGGGGAATCGCAGGGCGTAGAAAAGTTTGCCGATCGCTTGTTTAATGCCGATGAATCCCTAGGCGATCGGCGCAATATGGTATTTCAGGGTACGGAAGTCTTGCAGGGGCGAGGCATCATGATCGTCGTGGCAACGGGGATGGAGACGCAATTGGGAAAGATTGCCAATCTGTTGCAGGATGTGGAAGTCGAAGAAACTCCATTACAAAAGCGGATGGGAGAGCTTTCGCAGGTTCTAGTAATTGCTTCTTTGGTACTGGTGGTTCTCGTAATTGGCGTTGGACTGTGGCGGCATGGTGATTTAGTTAAATTATTGAACACATCCTTGAGTATGGCGGTGGCAGCCGTGCCTGAAGGTCTGCCTGCGGTGATTACGGTAACTTTAGCCTTGGGAACGCAAAGAATGGTCAAGCGCCACGCGCTCATTCGTAAACTCCCTGCGGTGGAAACCCTCGGTTCGGTAACCGTGATTTGTTCTGACAAAACGGGTACGCTCACCCAAAACAAAATGGTGGCAGAAAGCGCATTCACGGCGAATTATGTCGCTCAGGTTGGGGGCACTGGTTATGAACCGATCGGAGAATTTGCAATTTCTCGACTGGCGGGGGATATGCTAGCTAGTGATTTGAGTATCTATCAATGCCCAGAATTACAAATTTTATTAACGGCGGGAGTGATTTGTAACGATTCCTATTTACAGAAAGATAATGCTAACCATCAAGGCGCGAACGGCTTAATTCCCTCGCCTACAGGGCTAGACAGATCGCAATGGCAAATTATCGGCGACCCGACCGAAGGCGCTTTGTTAACCTTGGCAGGCAAAGCCAATTTTCGGCACGATCAACTGATGAGCTATTTTGCTAGGGTTGCGGAGATTCCCTTTAGTTCTGAGCGCAAACTCATGAGTGCGATCGCGGCAATCAAAGGTATGGATGCGGAAGATACCCCCGAATCAATCCGTACGATCGCTGCCCTACTGCCCAAAACAGCTTACATTCTCTTTTGCAAAGGCTCGCCCGAGTTAGTTCTAGAGCGCTGCGATCGCATACATAATGAGAAGCAGAGCAATCCCATCTCGATTTCGCAGATCAACTCCATTAACACGCAAAACAATCTGCTTGCCTCTAAGGGAATGCGCGTTTTAGGATTCGCCTATCTTCCTTTAGAGAATTTACCAACCGAAACCGAACTCCCCAATATCGAAAATAATCTCGTTTGGTTAGGCTTAGTTGGCATTCGTGATGCCCTCCGTGGGGAAGCCGCCAGAGCTGTACAGATCAGTCAACATGCGGGAATTCACACGATTATGATTACGGGCGACCATCAACTGACGGCTCAGGCGATCGCCCGCGATCTGAATATTTTCTATCCCGATAGCAATAGGGTGCTCACGGGTCGTGAAATCGAACATATGGATGATGAAGAACTAACGGCGATCGCGCGGCAAACTACCGTATATGCGAGAGTTTCGCCCGAGCATAAACTCCGAATCGTGCAAGCTTTACAGCGATCGGGGGAGGTAGTCGCGATGACTGGTGATGGCGTAAACGATGCCCCAGCCCTGAAGCAAGCGAATATTGGCATTGCGATGGGAATTACGGGAACCGATGTTTCCAAAGAAGCCAGTGACATGATTTTGTTAGATGATAACTATGCCACAATCGTAGCGGCAACTGAGGAAGGACGCACGGTTTACGCCAATATTCGCCGCTTTATTAAATATATTCTCGGCAGTAATGTCGGCGAGGTCATTGCGATCGCTTCGACTCCATTTCTTGGCTTTGGAGCCGTGCCCCTCACGCCCCTACAGATTCTCTGGATGAATCTAGTGACCGATGGGGTACCAGCCCTCGCCCTTGCGGTGGAACCAGCGGAAGACGATGTGATGAAGCGACCTCCATTTAACCCTCAAGAAAACATCTTTGCGCGGGGTTTGGGTTGGTATATCCTCCGTATTGGTGTTATCTTCGGATTGCAAACGATCGCCTTAATGGAAATCGCCTACAACTCTGGTAATCCCGCATGGCACGAGCATTGGCAAACTATCACCTTCACAACCCTTTGCATTGCCCAAATGGGACACGCCCTCGCCTGTCGTTCCGATTCCAAGTTGTTGATCGAGTTAAATCCCATCTCTAACCCCTACCTCCTAGTTTCCGTGATTTTTACCACGATTTTACAACTTGCTCTTCTCTATGTGCCGAGCTTAAGGCAATTTTTCGGAACGAGTGCCCTGAATGCTTCGGAACTTGGTTTATGTTTTGGATTTAGTCTGTTATTAGTGCTATGGGTCGAGCTAGAGAAAATCGGCTTCAGGTGGTGGAGCAAGCGTCGTTTGTCAGCATCTGCCAAATAGGACTATGAAAAAGGACTATGAAAAAGGGCTATGAAAAAGGGCTATGAAAAATAGATTCTCTTGGTGGCGATCGCTAATTACCATCGGCTGCATAGCCTTAATAATTTCTTTTGTCGTTCCATTACTCGATCGCTTGATCCAAATCTATCAAGCAATTGCCGCCACCACTTCGCCGATCCTTGGAGGGTTTGTCGTCCTATTGGTAATCGGACTATTGGCAGGATTGGGCTTTTTGGTCTGGCGCTATTTACGCTTATTTCAGGCTGAACCCTCTAAACCGCGTCCCCTTCCCGAAGTCCCGACGGACAAGATCGAAGCGGCTCAAGATAGTCTGGAAGCGCTAGAGCGTCAGGTGGAACGGATTCAAGATGAGGTCAGGCGGCGATCGCTATCCGAACAGACCGAACAGCTCAAAAATAACTTTATCCGTCAAGAGTTACGGGTGGTCGTGTTTGGGGTCGGCTCCGCAGGCAAAACTTCCCTTGTCAATGGATTGCTCGATCTTGCCGATCGCGATCTCGATCGTCGCCGCGAAGACCGCCGAGGTGAGACTGGCGCGACTATGGGGACGACCCAGTTGGGAAAATTCTATGCGCCTGTGCGATTTGCAAATTTAGATGTCCCCGTCCAAATTACCGATTGTCCAGGAATTTTAGAGGCGAGTGCCCTAGGGAGCGATCGCGAAAGGGAGGCTCGGCAAATCGCAACCGAAGCTGACCTCATTGTCTTTGTCGTCGATGATGATTTACGCCGATCGGAGTATGAAGTTCTCAAAGCCCTTACGGAAATCGGCAAGCGCACCATTCTCGCCTTCAATAAAATCGATCGCCTCACCCCCAGCGATCGCGATATTATCCACACCAGTTTGCGATCGCGGGTTTTGGATTTTATTCCCCCCGAAGATATCGTCGCAATCGCGGCAAATCCTACCGCCATTACCCTCGATTCGGGGGCAGTCGTCACGCCCAAACCCAAAATTCAACCCCTGTTGTCGCGCCTTCTCGATATTCTCAGTTATGAAGGGGATGAGTTAGTTGCCGATAACGTGCTATTGCGATCGCAGAGGCTCACCGAGGAAACCCGCGAAGCCCTCGCCCAACAGCAACAGCAGGAAGCCGAAAAGGTGGTCGAGAAGTTCCAATGGTTAGTGGTAGGTGTGGTTTTCGCTACGCCCTTACCCGTAGTCGATCTCCTTGCCACGGCTGCGATCAATGCCCAAATGGTGGTGGAAATTGGGAGGGTCTATGGTTGTGAGATCAATATGGATCGCGGTAAAGAATTAGCTAACTCGCTGACACGCACTCTCGTTAGTTTGGGAATTGTAAAAGGGGTAGTGCAAATTATTACCACCTTAATTTCCGTAACTGTCGTGGGACTAGTGCTCAAAGCCACTGTTCAATCTGTAACAGCAGCCTATCTTACGCGCATTGCGGGCAAGAGTTTCATTGAGTATTTCAGTCGCGATCGCGATTGGGGTGATGGGGGAATTGCCGAAGTGGTACAACGACAGTTCCAATTAAATCGCCGCGATGAATTTCTCAAAGCCTTTGTTCGAGAAGCTGTGAGTCGGGTCATGGTTCTCATGAAGCAGTCCTAAGCAAACATTGATTGGTGGCGCGGAGCGCCACCAATCAATGTTTGCTTTTGATTTGTCCTAAGTCATAATTCCCTTAGCATAATTAAAATCCAGATCTAATACCAATTCACGAAAGTGTGACAACACTTTTGTGAATTAAAAACCAAACCCAGTAAGGTTTTGAGATTCCCAAAATGGCGTTGCCATTTTGGGAATTGGTATAAGCCCTGCGGTGCACGCGCAGCGTGCGCCGCAGGGCTTAGGGCGTTATATCAATTCACGAAAGTGTGACAACACTTTCGTGAATTGGGATAAAATACTTGCCTCAGGGAAATCTACGAGTTTTAAGAGCACCTTTTGATAGTTCGCTAACAACTGCGCCACCATCTCACCTGTAAATTTCTCGGTACTGTAATTTAAGATGATGCGCATGGGTTTTGACATTTCCAAATAAAACTCCAACGGTATATTTTCCATATACAGTTCTGACTTAATATCCTCCCACGACTGCTTTCTAGCTTGCATTTCCACCACTTCCCAATGGGGTATCATTTCTAATCCCTGAGTGGCGGCAGTCATCGTCACACTTGCGATCGGACGCAAAGCCCCTAACTGTTGCGTTTGGGCGATGACTCGATTGAGGGGGATTTCTTTATGCTCGATCGCTTCCTTGATATTGGTTTGTAATTGCTTGATAAAAATCGAGCCCGTTTGTTCGGGAAGGATTGGCGATCGCAAAATAACATCATTGATAAAACAACCGAGCATCTGTTCAGTTTCAGGTAGGGGACGATTGCCCACGGTTGTCAAGATGCTCACTTCCTGCTGTCCTTGCCATGCAGCTAGGGTTAGTTTCAATCCCGCAAGGAAGACAGCAAAACTGGTAACCCCCAAAGAACGACTCAAAGCGACGATCGCTTCTACTAGGGATGTGGGTATTTCCGCAAAATAATGCCTTGCCTCGCGACTGGTCAATGGCTGAGTAAGGGGTAAGGAATTCCGATCGCTCACTAATTCGCTCACTAATTTATGCTGCCAATATTGCAGTTCCTGCGCGATCGCCGCTTCGTTGTATACCCGATGCTGCCAAAAAGCAAAATCTGCATATTGCAAAGCCACGGCGGGAAGTGGGGAAGGCAGATCGCGGGAAAAGGCTTGGATGAGGCTATGCAATTCTTGAAGCAGGAGGCTAAAAGAAGCGCCATCGGTAATAAGATGGTGCATCGAGATCGATAGCCAATGCTCTTGTGGTGCGAGACGAAATAATGTCGTGCGGATTAAAGGGGCGATCGCTAAGTCGAAGGCAGGTTCGGCGATCGCGATCGCCAAATTAAAAGCTTCAGATTCGCGTTCCGTAGGGGCTAGGTGTTGCAAATCCCTATAGACAAGCGGCAAATGCATAGATGGTAAAACGAACTGCATCGGTTGACTGTCAACGATCTTAAAGCCCGTTCGCAGAATTTCATGACGTTGAATGAGTTCGTTAAAACTCCGTTCCACCACCGCAGGATCGACTGCTTCCTTCATCCGTAAAATAATCGAACTATTGAGGGTTGCACCTGTGCTACTGGACTGATGGGCTTCCCAAATATATTGCTGCGAAAACGATAGGGGAATTGGTAGATCTAACGGACGCTGCGATTGAAGTTCGGTAATAGTGATCGGGGATTTTTCGCTCCTCTGGAGGAGATCTGGGGAAGCAATCTGACTTTGCTCAATGCGATCGGCTAAGCCAGCCACGGTAGGCGATTGAAATAGGTCGATAATCGTGAGATTTGACGGAAAAGCACTCAATAACTGGGCGATTAGTTTAGTTGCGAGTAACGAATGTCCACCGAGCTCAAAAAAGTCATCATGAATCCCAATCCGTTCGATTTGCAAAATTTCGGCAAATATCTGGGCGATTTGGGATTCTCTTGCGTTACGGGGAGCAATAAAAGTTTCGGTTAATTCGGGACGTGATAGCTCTGGATCGGGTAATTGCGAACGATCTACTTTCCCATTTTTGTTGAGGGGCATTGCCGAGAGCAGCATGAATCCCGCAGGAATCATATATTTAGGTAGGCGCTTTTCCAGAAAGCGTCGCAGACTTGCCGCCGTAGGACGATCGCCCACCTTCGGAACGACATAGGCAACCAGACGTTTATCCCCAGTATGATCTTCCCAGTCGATCGCCAGACTTTCCTGTACTTCAGGATGCTGAGCTAGCAATGCTTCAATTTCTCCTAACTCGATCCGATATCCACGTATTTTTACCTGTCGATCGAACCGACCGAGAAATTCAATGGTTCCATCAGCCCAATAGCGAGCGCGATCGCCTGTTTGGTAGAGCCTTGCCCCTGCTGGGCTAAAGCGATCGGGAATAAACTTCGCCTCGGTCAGATCGGGACGATGGAGGTAGCCCCTAGCTAAACCCATGCCACCGATATACAATTCGCCAGCAATGCCGATCGGCGTGGGCTGCAAGCATGGATCAAGGATATAGGTGCGAGCATTACGGACAGGCTTCCCAATGGGAATCTCCCGACCTGCGAGATCGAGGGTAGCGAGATCGACGGTGGTGGTAACGATCGTTGCTTCCGTCGGCCCGTAGCTATTGACTAAACGTACGTGAGGTTTGACTATTTTTTGCCAGAGGGCAAAGCGATCGCTGAGGGCTTTTTCGCCACCGAGGATCACTAGCCTGATGGTGTCAGGTAATGTAAGCTGGCGATCGGTCATTTCCGTCATCATCTGATGCCAGAAAGCCGTAGGGAGATCGAGTACGGAGATCTGCCAGTCGGCACAGGTTTGGAGAAATGAGGCGATCGCGCCAAGCATCTCCTCCGATCGCAAGCTCAAAGTTGCCCCCGTCGATAGACAGGGAAAGATCTCTTCGGCAGCCGCATCAAAGCCGATGGAAGCAAATTGCAACACATGATCGCGATCGCTGATACCATATTCCGCGATCGCCGCTTCCGTGTAGTTGACTAAGGAATGATGTTCCACCATTACCCCTTTAGGTTGCCCCGTCGAGCCTGATGTGTAGATAATGTAGGCAAGATGATCGCTCTGCACCGACCCTAGTTCTAAATTATCCCGACTTGCGGAGGCAATTTTTTCCCAATCACCATCGATCAAAATTACAGGCGCAGTAACAGAGTCAATAAACTGAGGTATTTTCTCAATCAAAGTTCTCTGGGTTAATAATACGGAAACTTTGGCATCGGACAGAATAAATTCCAGTCTTTGCGATGGATAGTTGGGATCGATCGGTACATAAGCCCCTCCCGCCTTGAGAATACCGAACAGTCCCACCAGCATATCAATCGAGCGCTCGACATAAAGTCCGACCAGACTTTCAGATTTAACCCCTAGATGCTGGAGATAACGCGCTAACTGATTGGCTCTTTGATTGAGTTCTTGATAGGTGATTTGGCGATCGCCAGCGATCGCCGCTATAGCATCAGGAGTCCTCTGCACCTGAGCCTCAAATAGTTGATGAATGCAAGCATTAGTAACAGGAGTGGTTTGCGCTTGACTCCATGCCAGTAACTGTTGTTCCTCTTCTAGGGGCAGTAGGGGCAAGGCAGATAGGGAGCGATCGGGGTTCGTCACAATTCCCGCTAATAGGGTTTGGAAATGCGCCAACATACGGGTAATCGTAGCTTCATCAAACAGATCGGTGTTGTACTCTAACTTTCCGATTAAGCCATCCGCTTCCACAAGGTGAATCGTAAAATCAAATTGAGATGTGTGATTGTCGATACGCTCATGCTCAACCTGTAAATTAGGAAGTTCGATATTCTCAATCGAAAAGGCGTTTTGAAATACCAGCATGACTTGAAATAGGGGCGCGTAGCTTAAATTTCTAGCCAGTTGTAATTCATCGACCAATTTTTCAAAGGGAAGCGTTTGATGCGCTAAGGCTCCTAAGACAGTTTCGCGTACGCGCTGCATTAGGGTTAGGAAACTAGGATTTGCCGATAGGTCAGTACGCAGCACCAAGGTATTGATGAAACAACCGATTAAATTTTCCAGTTCTGGTTGTTGACGATTGGCGATCGGCGCACCAATTAAGATATCTTCCTGTCCGCTATACCGAAATAGTAATGTTTGCAACGCCGCTAGTAGGGTAATAAATAAGGTATTGCCCGTTTGTTGTGATAGATCCCTGAGCGCCGCCGTGAGATCCTTAGGGATAGTAAAAGATAGGGTTTTACCAGTAAAAGACTGGACGGCAGGACGCGGGCGATCGCTCGGCAAGGACAAGAGATCGGGGGCATGGAGCAATTGCTGTTTCCAATAATTGAGATCTTTCTCTAATACTGCCCCTTGCAGGTATTGTCTCTGCCAGATCGCAAAGTCCGCATATTGAATGGGCAAGGAAGCGAGGGGCGAGGAGTTCCCGATCGACAGCGCTGCATAAAGCCTGCTCAGTTCGCGGAAAAAGATACCAATCGACCAAGCATCCACCGCAATATGATGCAAAGTTAATAGCAGCATATATTCGGTAGTACTGAGTTGCAGTAGATCTGCCCGCAATAGGATATCTCGTTCTAAATTAAAGGGCTGGCAAGCTTGCGACTGCGTAATGTTTTCGACTTCCCTCTCTTTTGCTTCGGTTGATAGCGATCGCAAATCGGTGATTATTAATTGCCAATCATCGATCGGATTAATAATCTGCGTTAGTTCCCCTGCGATCGTTTGGTAAGTGGTACGGAGGATTTCGTGACGTTGCAGAATTGCTTGAAGACTCTGGGCTAAGGCTGTGACTTGCAGATTGCCCTTAATTTTTAAGGCGATCGAAATATTATTGGAGACCGCGCTATTAAGACTTAACCGATCCTGAAACCACATCCGCTGCTGTCCAAACGAAACCTCAAGATGACCCTTGCCCTCCTTCTCTTGGCGCTGGGGAATCGACTGAGAAAGGGGCAATGGGTTCGGCTTTAAGGACATTCGCCATTTCAATAGAGCCTGTTGCTCTGGAGACAACGCCGCAATTCGTTTGGATAAATCATTCATCATCAGGTAGCTCGCTAAACTAGAATTGGAGATTTGGGAAGGGAGTTGGGATGGGATAGGTAGCTATTTTTGATGTCTTTGAGAAAGTCTAGGCTTTCCATCACCCAATCAAATTCCACACCAAAGTCAATGAGGGCAGCAATTTCATCGATTCCTGCCTGTTGCAGATTATCGATCATGGTTTGGCAATAGGCGGGAGTTCCCATTAATACCTTGCCGTTAAAATAGGTCTCAAAACTAAACTCAAGCAGATCGTCTAGGTCTTGCGGAGTCATGGTGTTAGGATCGATGGAAAACCGCAGGTCACCAGAGGATTTGACTACTAGATCGAAATGGGTTTTGAGATAATTTTTAAAGGGCTGTTTCACCTTGCGCCGCACGGCATCCATATCGCGATCGATAAATGTATGGATCATCATGGCAACCTTTCCACTTTGGGGATCGTGACCATGTTGCGCTAGGGCTTGACGATAGAGGGTGATTTTCCGCAGGATTTCGTCGAGGCTTTGGTATAGGGGCGAAGTGAGAATATTTGCGCCAATTTTGCCAGCGTCCAGAAAGGTTTCGTCGGAGAGAGCGGTGATCCAGATGGATAAATTGGTTTGCAAGGGTCTGGGAAAGGTATGAATATTGACAGGCTTACCATTGCCACCGATTAAGGCAATCGCCTCGCCTTGCCAAAGCTGCTGCAATACTTGAATATCGCGCCACATAATTTCTTTTTTGGCAGCATACTTTTCGGGATAAAGCACAAAATCGTTGGGATGCCATCCTGGAGCAAAGGATAGACTAACACGCCCCTTGGACAGATTATCTACCATCGCCCATTCTTCGGCAACGCGCAAAGGATTTTGCAATGGCATGACGACGCTGCCAGAGCGAATTTGGATATGGTCGGTAATCATCGCGATCGCTGCGCCCGCCACCGATGGGTTGGGATAAAGCCCCCCAAAGGCATCGAAGTGACGTTCGGGAATCCAAACAGCGGCAAATTTATGGCGATCGGCAAATTTTGCCCCTTCTAGCAATAGATGATATTTGTCGCGACTGGTTGTGGAACCATCGCCAGAGAAATAAAACAAACTAAATTCCATAATTCTAATCCTGCACTTGAGCTAACTGGGCTTGTATTTCATCTAGGGATAATTTTTCGATCTCGGCAAGAATCTTTGCCATCTCATCGGAATCCTCTGGCTGTAAAAGTGGCTGTAAAAGTTGCTCCCCGATTAAACTTGCCAATCCCGCCACCGTGGGCGCATCCGAAAGCAATGTCCGCAGCGATAGTTCCACAGGATACATTTCGCGGATCTGTGACACCAATCGCACCGCTAAGAGGGAATGTCCTCCCAACTCGAAGAAATTATCATTAACTCCCACCTGTTCTAGCCCTAGTTGAGCTTGCCAGAGTTCGGCGATTTTCTGTTCGATCGCATTACTTGGGGCTACATAGCTAGTGGATTGGAGCGATCGCTGGTGTCCTGCGACTCCTATAGCCGATGGCAACGATGCTTGAGAAGATACTTGATCATTTGGTTTTGCGGCAGGAGCATCGGGTTGCTGTAGAGCCATATTGTTCTGTTGCCTTTGCTTCAGCACCGATGACCAGTCTTTAGTGGAAACTAAGACCTGACGATAATCGCTGTGCAAAATGCGCTGTAGAGCTTCTAGCCCCTCTTGGGGAGCGATGCCCAGCGCTAGAGCCTCTAGACGTTCCTGCTTGATGCGATCGGGTAATCCCTTAAGATCTGCACCCATGCCTATTTCCTGCCAGATATCCCAATTAATGGAAATGGTGCGTTGGTGCGTGGACTGCGCCGCAAAGGCATCGAGGAAACAGTTAGCAGCACAATAGTCCACTTGTCCTAGTCCACCGAGAACGGCACTAAGAGAGGAAAATAGCACCAAGAAATCCAAACCATCATTTTGGAAAGTCTGTTGCAGAACGAGCGTACCTTGAACCTTGGGACGCATGACTTGAGCGGCTACGGCGGGATCTTTGAGTTGCATAATTCCATCGCCAGCGACTCCAGCCGTATGCAAAATACCATGGAGTTTTCCAAAGGTTTGTTGAATGTGATCGCGCAGGGATTGCATTTGTTCGCGATCGGCAACATCGGCATTTAACACCATCACTTTCGCACCATGCGCTTCCATGGCTTGGATTTTGCGAATTTTGACGGTCATACTATCCTCGTCACCGTGATTTTGCATCCATCGTTCCCATTCATCCCTAGGAGGCAAAGCGGTGCGGCTGATTAAAACTAGCTGGGCTTGGAAATTACGGGCGAGATATTCGGCAATAGTCATGCCAATGCCACCCATGCCGCCAGTAATCAAATATACTCCCCGATGCCGAAATGCTGTCCGATCTGTTGTCAGATCTGTTGTCCGATCTGAAGGTGAAGTTACCGAGGGTAAATAGATTTCTTCATGAATTGGTAACCAGCGATAGTTGCCCCGATAGGCAACTATGGACGCAGAGGGGCGATCGACGAGATTGAGAATTTCCGCAACGATTTGATCGCATTGATCGCCCCACTGTTTATTCTCAGGTTTATGATCGAGTTTATTCTCAGGGTCGGCAGCGATCGCCACATCGATCGCACCGCAGGCGATCTGGGGATATTCCTGAGGGATCACCTTACAGGCTCCCAAAATCGTGGTTTTTTCTGGAAAAACTACTTCCGTTCCCGATACATCTTGCGTATGGTTCGAGACCACCCCAAGGCAGATTGCTTGCGTCACATTTTGCTGACCGATCGCTTGAGCTAAATAGAGCAGGCTAAAGAAGCCCAACCTCTGCGATTCTTCCCCATCAAGCCGATCTCCTAAAGTCCAGAGATGGGCAATGATGGGCGATTGTCCCAAGGTGAGAACTTCTCGAATTAGCAGCTCATAGTGATGGCGATCGCTGGGATTAATCCGATAGATATCATCGTCACTGCGACTAAACTCAGTACCAATATGCACCTGAATTACTCGATATCCACGCTGCTGCAAGCTTTGGGTCATCGTCGCACCTAAGCCCTGACGATCGCCAAAGATGACCCAGCAGCGATCGCTTAATTCCTTTCGCATCGGTAAAGCCGCACGCTTCCAAGAGGGAAAATAGAACCATTCGCCAATATCCGACTTCTTGTTCAGATTGATCGTAGGTCGATCGTTCGATTCTAGCTGGGGAGCCGCGACCCAATAGCTCTGCCGCTCAAAGGGATAGGTAGGAAGGGGAACCCGCGCCGATGGCTGTTGAGCATAAAATTCCGCCCAATCAATTTCTACCCCATGCAGCCAAAGTTGTCCCAAGGTTTTGAGGAGAAATTCTAGTTCTGAAGATCGATCTTGGGGATGGGGTAAAGAACTAAGAATTACGCGATCGCTTGACTGCTGCTTGGCTAAGGTGCTGAGCGTGCGTCCTGCACCTACTTCCAATAAAATGCCATCGGCATTATTTAATAGCTCGGCAATACCCTGCGAAAACTGAACGGGTTGCCGCAAATGCTGCGCCCAATATTGGGGATCGGTGGCAGATGCCGCCGTAATCCAAGTACCCGTCACATTGGAAATAAATGGAATTTGTGGTGGATGCAACGTTATTTTTTGTAAGTGCTCGACCAATGGCGCGATCGCTCCTTCCATCATGGGCGAATGAAAGGCATGGGAGGTATGCAAAGGTTGACAAGGGATCTCTTGAGCGGATAGCACCTGTTGCAGTTTGGCGATCGCTTCTATTGCTCCTGAAACGACACAGAGCGATGGACTATTAATGGCGGCAAGGAAGAGATCTGCTCCGAGAAAAGACTGAACATCTGTGGACGATAGGCTCACGGCAAGCATCGCTCCTTGGGGCTGTTGTTGCATCAAGCTCCCGCGCAGAGCAACGAGAGCGAGGGCCTCATCAAGCGAGAACACGCCCGCAAGATAGGCGGCTACATATTCGCCGATACTATGCCCGATCATCGATTGGGGCTTTACTCCCCAAGACATCCACAATTTGGCAAGGGCATATGCGATCGCAAATATGGCAGGTTGGGCGATCGCCGTCTGCCTTAATTTCTGCTGCGCGGATGGTATTGCTTCACCCTCGGCAAATAATATGGAACGCAGATCAATTTGGTGCTGGGTCGAGAGGATCGTAAAACAGCGATCGCATTCTGCTTGAAAAGTCGGCTCGCTCATATATAGCTCTCGCGCCATGTTTAGATACTGCGAGCCTTGCCCAGAAAACATGAACATAACTGCCGTATTATTTGCTTCAGCATGTCCTGTCAGCGATCGCTCTGGCTGTTGCAAGATTTGGCTCGCATCTGCCAAGGTTTGGGCGATCGCCACCCTTCGATGGGGTAGCGCCCAACGTCCAATCCCCAAGGTATAGGCGACATCCGTTAAGTTAAGCTCGGTTTTTTGGTTGAGATAATCGCCTAAATTTGCAGTTGCCTTGTCCAAGGCTGTCTCTGTTTTGGCGGAAAGCGCGAGGATCTGATAAGCCCTCGGTTTTAGATCGGCTGTTATTGGCGCAGGAGCTTCTTCTAACACAACATGTACATTTGTGCCACCAAAGCCAAAGGAACTCACCCCAGCCCTGCGAGGGATTCCTTGGGGTTCCCATGATGTCAGTTGGGTATTGACAAAAAATGGGCTATTCGCAAAGTCAATCTGAGGATTGGGCGCTGTGAAGTTAAGACTGGGGGGAATCTTTTTGTGATGCAACATCAGTACGGTTTTAATGAAACCCGTGATTCCTGCGGCGGCATCTAAATGCCCCACGTTAGTTTTCACGGAACCGATCGCACAGAATTGGCGGCGATCGGTCGCGACTCGAAAAGCTTGGGTCATGGCAGCAACTTCGATCGGATCGCCCAGAGCCGTGCCCGTACCGTGGGTTTCCATATAGGTAATGGTGTCGGGTTCTACTTCCGCCATCATTTGCGCGGCACGGATCGCTCTTGCTTGACCTTCCTGACTGGGAGCGGTATAACCGACTTTCATCGATCCATCATTATTAATCGCTGAGCCCTTGATTACTGCATAAATGCAATCGCGATCGGCGATCGCATCTTCTAAGCGCTTTAGTACCACGATTCCCAAACCATTGCCGCCCACCGTGCCATTCGCCTCACAGTCAAAGGCTCGACAATGACCATCGGGAGAGACGATCTCTTCGGGGGATAGGGTGGATTCATTCTGGGGCACTTTTACGGAAACTCCCGCTGCCAGAGCCATATCACATTCGCCACTCAACAAGCTTTGACAGGCTAAATGGACTGCGACGAGAGAACTCGAACAGGCTGTTCCCACGCTCATGCTCGGACCTTTGAGATTCAACTTGTAGGAAACACGGGTAGGAAGATAGTCTTTGTCCACTCCCACTAAAGTTTGTAAGAATCCCCTCGATTCAATAAAGTTGGGATTGGGACTCAGGTTGTAGAGCAGATAGGTTCCCATACCTACGCCAGCAAATACGCCAATGGGACTAGCCTCAGTTTCAGACCGATAGCCTGCATTTTCGAGGGCTTCCCAAGCACATTCCAGAAAGAGTCGATGCTGGGGATCCATAGCTTCTGCTTCCCTAGGATTGAACCCAAAGAAAGCAGCATCAAATCGATCAACATCCTGCAATACCGATCCAAATCGAGGCATCTTTGCGGACAAAGGGATATCCTTCGCATCTGATCCCTGTTGGGATGGTTGGGATTTATTAAACTTACTAAAGGGAGTGACTAGCTCTACCCCTGTTTCTAGATTTTTCCAGAAATCATCAATGGTAGGGCTTCCTGGCAACTTTCCCGCCAGACCGATTACTGCTATTTCTAAACCATTTTGATGGGAATTCATAATGCTTATTTGGTAAAAATATTAATCTCGATTAATCGCGATCGCAGGATTTATGCGCATTCAAGGTTTTGAGATTCCCAAAATGGCGTTGCCATTCTGGGAATCGGTATAAGGGTTCTCAAATTAAGAAATGGCTACGCCATTTCTTAATTTAGTGTGAGGTTTTAAGATTCCCAAAATGGCGTTGCCATTTTGGGAATTGGGATTAAGTAGCCATTTATCACAGCACATTTGTCTGTTTAGATCGATCCAATCGTTGTTTAATCCGATTCTTGCCAGCATCCAATCTTTGCGCTGATTTCTGCTGCTCTAAAACATTTGTGGTCTGCCCTTGGGTCAATCGTTGCGCTAAAGCCTTCACCGTGGGATAACTAAAGAGATCGACCAGAGAAATCAATTGAATTTCCTGTGGCAAGACGAGCCCTAGTTTGCGATAAACGTTAGTAATTAGCAGTGAATTTGCGCCGAGATCGAAGAAATTGTCATTGACCCCAACCTTTTCCAGTTCTAACTCCGCTTGTAAAACAGAAGCGATCGCCCGTTCGATTGCATTTTGCGGAGCGGTGTAGGCTGCCACTCTGGTTTGAAATAAGGATACCTGCGTCGGTAGGGCTTGGCGATCGACCTTTCCATTAGCCGATAGGGGGAATTTGTCAAGGAACAAATAGATAGAAGGAATCATCGGACTCGGCAACTTATGTCCCAGAAATTGACTAAGTTCCTCCACCGTTGGTGCTAGCGTCGCATCGTCCATCTGGGGAATAATGTAAGCCGCTAACTGAGCCTGTTGTCCCTCTCCCACGATCTTAATGATGGCGGTTTTGACCTTGGGATGTTGCATTAAGGCGGCTTCAATTTCCCCTGCTTCCATACGCTGACCGCGTAGTTTAATTTGAAAATCGACCCGACCTAAAAATTCAATCGTGCCATCCTTTAAATAGCGACCGCGATCGCCAGTACGATAAATTCGCTCCCCCGTTCTTGGGTGAGTGATAAAAGCAGCCTTAGTTCTAGTTTCATCTTGCCAATAGCCCTTGGCTACCTGCACTCCCGCGCAATACATTTGACCCGCTACCCATGTCGGACAATCATCTAAGGCTTCATTCAAAATGTAGTATTTTGAGTTGGTCATCGGCTGACCGTAGGGGATACTTTTCCAATCAGGCGAGACTTCATTCACTTGATAGCCAATATTCCAAATGGTGGTTTCGGTGGGTCCTCCAATACTCAATAGATCGATATGGGGAACTACAGCCCTAATGCGATGGGGTAACGAAACGGGAAACCAATCCCCTCCCAATATGGCTAAACGCAAATTAGAGGCCAAATTAGAAGTAGCGGATGCCGCGCGATCGCTGATAGCATTCACCAACATTTCCATCATGGCTGGAACCGAGTTCCACAATGTCACTTGCTGCGTCTCGATCAGATCTGCCCAATGGTGGGGATCTTTGAGCGATCGCGCGTCAGGCAAGACGATCGCGCCCCCCGCACTGAGCATCCCAAAAATGTCATAAACCGATAGATCGTGATTAAGCGCCGTTAAAGCAAGAATGCGATCGCGATGGGTAACCTGATAATTTTGGTTCGTGTAAACGATCACATTCGCGACATTGCGGTGGGTGATCATTACTCCTTTGGGTAAACCCGTGGAGCCAGAAGTATAGATTACATAGGCAAGATCGTCGGGATTTTGCAGAGGTGGGAGAGATAGTTCCTTCTCGTCATGAAAATCTTTATGAAAATCTTTATAAAAGTCTTCACGATCGAGACAAAATCTCTTCATGCTTCGATCCCAAATCAAGGTGTCATCTAACCAAGATTGAGTTAATACAATTTGTGCTTCGCTGTTTTTCAGGAGATATTGCAAGCGCTCTGGCGGCAGATCGGGGGCAATGGGCACATAGGCAGCTCCTGACAACAAAACTCCCATGACCGCAACGATCTGCTCCCATCCCTTTTCCATAACGATCGCTACTAGCTGGTTGGGAACTACACCTAAATGTCTGAGTTTATAACCGACCTGATGGGCGCGATCGCTTAATTCCTGATAGGAAATAGATTTTTGGGAAGTAATTACCGCAGGGAGATCGGGATATTCCCTTACTCGCTCCTTAAATAGTTCTTGCAATAAAACCTTCGGAATATCGGCATCTGTGAAATTGGCAATATTTCTATTTAACAGTTGCTCAGAGGTAAGTAGTTGTCGATTGGGTTCGATCCAGATTTCCTCAGACTTAGCTAGGCGTTCGAGGAAATGACAATAGGTCGCAAACATATCGGCGATCGCGCCATCGGGGAACAGTTCGTCCACTACATCCCAGTTAAAGGTGAGAGTTTCCTTCTCTTCCCAAACCTGCACATCCATCCAAGCTTGAGAAGCTTGGCTGATGCCATATACTAACTCACCAAAATGACTAAAGGTTAAAGTTTCCTGCCCCATAGCGGCAAATCCGAGGGTACTGGTAAAAATTACGGGCATCGCGTTGGGCACATTACCCTGTTGGCGAGTGAGTTCTCGTGTCACCCTTACCCCGCTAAAATAGCGATGTTCGAGATCCTGCCAGAGTTGTTTTTGGAGTCGCAGGGCGCGATCGCCAAAGGCTTCTTGCCGAGAATTATCGACTTCTAGTAAGGTTACTGAGGTAAAGTCCCCCAATAGGTGATTGACATGGGGATGCATTGGTAGGCGATTAAATAGCGCCAGATTTAAGGTAAATTGCGGATTTTGGCTCCAGAGAGCAATAATTTCGGCAAAGGCGGCAAGTAATAGCCCTGAAGGCGTTAAACCAATATTTTTGGCTTTTTGCTGGAGCCTTTGCCAGTCATCTCGCTCCATTTGGGCGTGATAGCGTTTACAGCGATGCTGTTTCAGTTCTTGCGGATTTTTGGCGAGGGGCAATTCTGGCGCGGGGGGCAAATTGCTGAGGCGTTTGAGCCAATATTCCTGCGATCGCTGATAAAGCTTGGTTTGCGGTAAAGACTGTTCGGCAAGAACGTAGTCCCGAAAGGAAAGCTCTAATGGTGGCAAAACCGCCTCGGGACATTGATAGAGTTGAAACCATTCTTCAAATAGACGGAATAGGCTCCAAGCATCAAATACAAGCAGATCGTAACTGATATGCAAACGGGTGCGATCGCCATCTAAATAGGTCACGCGAAAATCAAACAAAGGATAGCGATCGGCGGGTAATACTTGATGGGACATCTCTTCCCTGATGGCTGCAAGGCGATCGGCGATCGCTGTCGGGGTTTGTCCGCGCAGATCTACCACTGCAAGGTGATAGGGAGGAACTTCCTTCAGGATTTGCTGTTGTCCATCGGGACGCACGATAGCCCGCAACATATCATGGCGCGAGATCGATTGCTGTAGGGCGCGATTTAAGCGATCGAGATCGAGATGACTTCCTTCTATTTCATAGTATCCATGATTGGAAACATTGCCCAAGGTCAGTACGCCACTGCGTCCGATCCAAAAAGCATGCTGCATATCGGTCAGCGGGAATGGCTCATAACGCGATTCGGGATCGGGAACGATCGCGGGCAAATCATTTTCCGTAGGACTAGTCTGGTGCTGGTGCAGCAATGCTAAAATCTCGCTCTTGCGATTAATGATAGAGTCGCGCAGTTCAGCAGTTAAGACTCCCTGCGGGGCATCCACTAGCAGAGATTCGCCTTCAGCCGATAATTTAATACCGATATTAGAGAGTGAGTTTAAAAGTGAATACAGATTCATAGATTAGCTCTAAATTAGCTCTAAATTAGCTCTAGATTAGCTGGATAAATGTTCGTTCATTATTTCTGCCTAGGTAAAAATAATGAGATTGATAACAATAAGGAGAAATGAGAAATGAGAGGGGTAATGGTATGGATGGGAACGCTCTACAAGCTGATAATTTCTCGATTTAGCTGACTGTGAGAGTTTCCCGTGATCGCATTTTCAAGCACATTGCCGATCGCATTTTCAAGCGCATTATGGTTAATAACCTTGGCAACGGCGAGCCGAGCTAGCAAGAATTCCGCCAGATGCTGGATCGTATTTTCGCCAAAAAAATTCTCCATTGGTACGCGGATTTGTAAATCGGTTTCAATACGATGGCGGAAGACGATCGCCATTAAAGAATCCAGTAAAGTCGCCAAACAATCGCGATCGCTGATATTACTGGGGGTAATTTGTTGTGAATTTGCTAGCCAATCCTGTAGATAAGCAACCAAGATCCTATAGCGATCGTCCAAATCAGCTGTCTCCAGTCGCTGCTTGATAGAAGCTTCGGCAAACAAAGCTACAGACTGCTCGATAGGAAGAGGGAGAATTTGTTTTTCTATCTGTTTTTCTAAAGGAATTAGATTTTCTAACTGCGCAATTCCTTGCAATTTATTTTGGGAATTATCTTGAGAATTACTTTGGAAATTATCTTGAGAATTACTTTGAGAATTATCTTGGGAAATATTCAAGGCTGGGGGAATCCTAGCCCCTAAACCCACATCCCCCCAACGCATTACGATCGCGGCAGCAGTTGCGGCAGCACCATTGGCATATACCAGCACCAAATCATTGTCACGAATTTTCCCCTGCATTGCTGCATGATAGAGGTTAGCAATGGGAAAAACGGGACCAAGATTGGCATAGAGGGGATATAGGTCGATTACCTTCGCAGGATCGATTCCCAAGGCTTTAGCACATACGCTCGCATACCAAGCTGTGGGCGTATTAAAGGCAAAACAATGGATTTGATCGAGACTAACACCTGCTTCTTTAACAGCGGTTAAACAACATTGGCGCACCCGATCCACAGCCGTTTCTCCGAGGCTACTGGCATTGTCACCTGTACTAGTTTGGAAGCGTGGGTTCCCTTGGGCATCGATCGCTAACCCATGGATGTAGGCTCCGATCGTTGCGGTAGTCGGTACGATTTTTGTACTCATGAATCCACGATTTGGGCGATCGCTACTCACAACCATCGCTCCAGCCCCATCCCCCATCGACAGGGAAAGAGTATCAGTTTCATTCACCGCTTGAGAGCCCAGATGGGAAGCCACAATCAAAATATGACGATAGGTTCCAGTTTGCAAGAAAGCTTGAGCAGTATGGAGCGCAATTAGGGCACTAGCACAGGTCGATTCTAGATTCCAAGCTGGGCAAGTCAGTCCCAGTCGCTCCGCCAGTTGAGTCGCTAGCCCAGTTCCCACCGTATCGGGAAAGAGCGAAGAAACGAGGGCTAAATCGATCTGATCGGGCGATAGATTCGCCGCCCTAATCGCATCTTGAGCCGCTTGACATTCAAGCAATAGGGAGGATTCGCCTTCTGATACCACATGCCGATTGACACTGCCTCGAAATGGATCGGCTAGATAGGTCGTAAGTTCTTGCAACCAGAGATCGATTCCGTTGGCAGTGGCGCTAGATTCCACAGATTCAAAGGCTACAGATTCAAAGGCTTTAGAGGCTTCAGAGAGTTTCACTCGCCTTTGCCTTGGGTTAACCTGAAACAATTCAGGGAATTTTTGTTGCCAATATTGATTGGTGCGAATTGTGTGGGGAAAGCTGACTGCCAGCGAACGAATACCAACCGATTGCACGATCTTCATAAATTTTTCAAAGGTTTACAAGCTTCTTGCACATAATTCTCAAGAGAATATATTGACATTAACATATCAATCTCCGAGAAACAAGCAATATCTACAAAGATATCATGGGAAATTCAATTTTATTTATTAGTAATCTTTATCAATAAATATGCCATGATGGAACATTATTTTTGAAGATGTTTAAAGATTTTTGTCGTGCGTATTTTTACAATTCTTTGGAGCGGGCAGATGGCTTCGGCGATTGGGACAGAGATGACCCAATTTGCACTCACCATCTGGATTTGGCAGATGACTCAGCAAACCACAGCGATCGCGCTCCTCAGTTTCTTTTTTCTGCTCCCCCAAATAGCGATCGCTCTATTCGCTGGGTTAATTATCGATCGCTTCAATCGTCAATATCTGATGATTTTTAGCGATGTGGGGGTCGCTCTATGTACGGTTTTAATTGGATTGCTTTACGCAACGCAAAACCTCCATCTCTGGCATCTATATTCCTTAGCGGTCATCTATGGCTGCTGTGGACAGATACAAGGGCTAGCTTTTTCCGCATCGATTTCATCCATCGTGCCTCAGCAGCACTACGCCCGCGTGAGTAGCATGAGAACGCTGATCAACTACAGTTCGGCAATTATAGCGCCCGCGCTTGTCGGTGCACTCTATCCCGCGATCGGCTTGATTGGCATCATTGCGATCGACCTCACAACTTTTTTAATCGGCATTGGGACGGTGCTCATGGTACGCATTCCCCAACTAGAAAGCCAAGAAACTATGGAAATCAATCGCAAGACGATCGGACAGCAATTGTTTTGGGGGATTAATTACATCCTCGCTAGACCGAGTCTATTGGCGATGACCGTTACTTTTTGTTTGTTTCTCTTTACCTACCACATGGTGGAAACCCTATATCAACCCATGATCCTTGCGCGTACTAATGGAAGTACTCAGATATTGAGCATGGTTGTGACTGCGGCAGGCATAGGCGGTGTTGTGGGAGGGGCGACCTTGAGCGTTTTCGGGGGCTTTAAACGCCAAATTCGCGGGATGATCATCGGATTTATCGGCGTGGGGCTCGGCAGTTGCGTCCTAGGGCTGGGACAAACGCCTTGGATTTGGATTGGAGCCCATTTCTTCGCCGCCTTTAGTATTCCTCTAACCTATAGTTCCAGTTATGCCGTCTGGTATGCCAAAGTACAGCCTGAGGTGCAAGGACGAGTGCTAGCATCAGCCCATGCATTGGGATTGGTAGTTGGCGCATTTGCGAGCCTAATCGCGGGAGTGTTAGCCGATCGCATTTTTGAACCCGCCATGAATTCTGGGAGCCTCATTGCCACCATATTTACGCCCATTATTGGCATAGGTAAAGGTTCAGGAATTGCCCTATTGGTGACGATCGCCTCCCTTTTAATGGTCGCAATTGGGGTAATTAGTTATAAATTCCCGACGCTCCGCAACGCAGAAGATTTACTTCCAGACCACGGTCAATCGTAGTAATACCAAGTTAAGAAACCATTTAAGAATTCACTAGATCCCCCCCAGCCCCCCTTTTTTAAGGGGGGAGAATTCAATTCTTCCCCCTTTTTAAGGGGGATTGAGGGGGATCTCTTAGATTTTTTGACCGCAAAAAATCGTAGTAATACCAAGTTAAGAAACCATTTAAGAATTCACTAGATCCCCCCCAGCCCCCCTTAAAAAAGGGGGGAGAATTCAATTCTTCCCCCTTTTTAAGGGGGATTGAGGGGGATCTCTTAGATTTTTTGACCGCAAAAAGTGATTCTTAAATGGTTTCTAAGAAATGGCGTAGTCATTTCTTAGAAACTCTTACTAGGTTTATTTTTTAATTCACGAAAGTGTTGTCACATTGTTATACCAATTCACGAACGTGAATTGGTTAACAGAGAGAGTCGCATAACCTGCGGCTCTCTCAGACGAAGCTACTTGAGAACTAAATTGGTCAACATCGTATTCATTTTATTGACGGATTCCACATACTCACTTTCGGGTATCGACTCCGCCACAATTCCTGCACCAGCATTAAAACAGATTGATTCATCGTACTGATAGGCGGAACGAATCGCGATCGCGAGATCCGCAGTTCCGTGACTGTCCACCCAGCCGATTCCACCAGCATACAAACCTCTTGGCTCGGCTTCTAAGCGATCGATCCATGCCAAAGCATTCTGTTTATCGATGCCCGAAACCGTAATGCCTGGAAATAGGACTTTTAAGGCATCCCATAGCGTTTTTTCGGGTTTCAACTCGCCACCAACGCGAGAGGAAAGATGTTGCACGCAGCGATATTGTTTGACCTGCATGAAATCAAAAACCTTCACCGTTTCAGGGATGCAAAACTCACCGATCTCATCTTGGGCAAGCCAAATAGATAGGGCATGTTCCTTGACCTCCTTCGCATCGGTAAATAGTTCGCGGTTTAACTGTTGATCTTGCTCGAGATCTTCCGAGCGGGGACGAGTGCCTGCTAAGGGGTTAGTGATAACAAAGCGATCGCGATCTACGGTCATCAAAATCTCTGGACTGAAACCGACCGCACTCACATTGTCCATCTGGAAACAGTAGGAGCGGACGGAATTATTGCTTTGAGAACCAAGACAATAGGTTCCTAGTAAATCCATTTCGCCTTTCACCTTGACAGAGCGCGAAAGAATCGCCTTATGCAGATGTCCTTCGCGAATTGCTTGGATCAATTTGCTTACCTGCGTCTGATAGTATTCGCGATCGGCAAAATCAACAACAGGAGGAGTAGCCTTATAGCTACGCAGTGGCGCATCGATAGACAGAGCTTCAAGGATTTTCGTAATGGGCTTCACACTTCTGATCCGAATGCCGCGATCGGTAATATGCAATTCTGTCTCAGGAATGAAAAAATTGAGGAGCGGCTGTTGAATTGCCTTGGTATAGGGTGAATAAAACCTCGCCATGTCAAAACTAACGTAGCCATAGGCAGTCCAATTTTCGATTGGTAAAGAGGCTAGAGCCGATTCCACCTGTTTGAGTGGATCGGTAATCGGTTCAGACTGGGTTTGCCCCATATAAGTACAGGTCACCGCTTCCGTACTTACCGAAATACTCCCTAGGGTGTTTCCCGCAATCCGAGTTTCGCGATCGCCTTGATACAACATGTAGCTCGAAAAAAGTCCGAAATCCAAGAGATTCTGCAATAGGCATTGCGGATCCTTGGGTGAGGGGACAAACAACTCATGATAAATAACAGATTGAGTAGCAGATTGAGCAGCAGATTGAGCAGCAGCTTGAGTATCGGCTTGAGTAGCAATTGGAGACATGGATAAATACCTAAATACTTAAAATAAAAGAATGGGTGGGAATGCGTGGGAATGCGTGGGAATAATTTTAGAATTTTAGGATTAGGGTAATGGGCGTGAAGTCCAACCAATCCCAATCCATAGCCAATCAACAAGCATGTTTGAGCAATGCTTGACGATGAATTTTGCCCGTGGATGTCCGTGGTAAGGTATCGAGAAAATGGATCGTCTTGGGAGCCTTAAAGTGGGGTAATTGCGATTTCACCATTTGCCGAAGATGGTTTTCCAGATCCTTATTGGGAGAACATCCCGATTTCAGGCTGACATAAGCAATCACTTGCGTCAAAGCATCATCATGATCGGATGGCAAAACTGCGGCATCAAGAACGGTCTCGTGCTGAAGTAAAATATCCTCCACTTCAAAGGGCGATACCCACATGCCATTGACCTTAAAGAAATCATCATTACGTCCCATAAATCGGAAATAACCATCCGCATCTTTGACGTACTTATCGCCAGTACGCATGGTCGTTCCATACAAAGCCTTGCGCGTCGCTGTCAACCGATTCCAATATCCGAGCATGAGACTCTCTCCAGACACTTGGAGATTACCGATTTCACCATCGGGAGTAGGGACACCCTGATCATCAACAATCTGCACCTCGTAGCCAGCCACTGGATAGCCAGAAGTACCCGAACGACATTGATGCGGTCTATTGGATAGAAAAACATGCAGCAGCTCGGTCGTACCGATGCCTTCACAAATTTCGATCCCGTAACGCTCTCGCCACTTCAGCCAAATTGTTTGCGGCAATTGCTCGGCAGCGGAGAGACAGAGCCGTAAGGACGCTGAATTGAGAGGGGCAATTTCATGAACCGAGAGAATCCCCGCATAAATCCCTGGAATTCCAAATAGAACCGTGGGTTGGTAGGTTTGGATATCCTCAATAATATCAAACGCATTCGCCGCATCGGTAAGAACGGCGGCGGCTCCCACCGACATGGGCATATATAGAGTATTGCCCAAACCGTAGGCAAAAGGCATTTTGGCAACGGAATAAATTACATCATCTTCTTGTAAATCAAGAACTTCTTTTCCGTAGCGCTCGGCACAGACCACCATACTTTGATGTAGGTGAATTACTCCCTTCGGTCGTCCAGTACTGCCAGATGTGTAAAGCCAGAAGGCAGGTTCTTCGCGATTCGTTTTCTCCCAAGGGATAAATTCTTCCTGTTGGCTTAATTGCGAAATCAACGGTATATCGCCATCGGTTTGGATAATATGCTTTAAGTATGGAGACTCAATCGGAGCGAGATTCGTTTGCCATGCTTGATTGGTCAGTAAGACTTTGGCGCGGCAGTCTTGCAGAATGTAGTGAATATCGTCTGCGGTGCAAGCTGTGTTGATTGGTACGGGCACTGCACCGAGCCAAATTGCTCCCCAGAAAGCAAATACAAATTCTGGTGTATCGGGTAAAAGAATCGCAATGCGGTTTTCGCGTTCTAACCCCAATTCATGCAAAAATCCAGCCATGCGTCGCACCCAAAGGCTTACCTGTGCATAGGTATAGGATTGCTCTTGGTAGTAAAAAGCGACTCTCTCACTACGGCGATCGGTTAAATTGATTTCGAGAAAATGGGCTGCCACATTAAAAATGCTAGGCAGTTGTGCAGAAATACTTTCCATCTTAATTTACTTTAGCAGTAACGTTTGCGGTTAATGATTCCTGTGCATTGGCAATGCGACAAATTTCTGCCAAGGTCATGTCATGGCGATTCCCTAGCTTCAGTTCGATCGCAAGTCGGCGCTTCAATTCAAGGGATAGCTTGATGGTCTCAACGGAGTCCAACCCCAAATCTGCATACAGTAATGTTTCTGCATGAAGTGATTCTTGGGGAATACCTAAATCCACCAAGATGGCTTTGATTGTATCTATTACTTCTATCTCCAAGTAGTTCTCTCTTGTTTTATGTAACTCTTTTGATGTAAGTAGCTAGGCATAATTAAAAACCAAAACCAGAGAGCATACCGCCCGCGCAGCGAGCGGTATGCTCTTCTGGGTTTTAAGTTTACCTATGCCTAGCTACTTAACTCTTTTGATGTGACTCTTTTGATGTAAGTAGTTCAGCATAATTAAAAACCAAAACCAGAGAGCGTTCTGTCCGCTACGCTAGCGGTATGCTTTGGGGATTGCACCTATGCTGAACTGCGCAGTCCTAGGGTAGTAATGATTTTGGGGTGATCAAGAGTCTTGCTCCGCGATGCTCATCATCATTTTTGAGAACTACCACGATTTTGATGCTAAGGCTCTTTCGCAAAGATGGGCTAAATAACGCCAAACACAGCATTATTTAGTATTACTTGCTTGCTTATTAACTACTTAGTGTATATTAGCTATTGAGAATAACTATTAATAAGATGTAAATAGCTTATTACATTAGCTTGACTTTTGGCAAGCAGAATCTACAGTTCGGAGAATTAGCACAATTGTGATCGAGACAAAAACCTTAAACCGTTGGTTAACCAGTCCTTTTGCCAATACTAAGGCAGCTTTACGACTATTTTGCTTTCCCTATGCAGGGGGCGGATCGTTGAGTTTTCGTAACTGGGCAAAGGATCTGCCCTCAACCGTCGAAATTTGCCCAATTGAATTGCCAGGTAGGGGGTTTAGGCTCCATGAACCTGCATTTACCAGACTAGAGCCCCTCGTGCAAGCGATCGCTGAGGCACTTATACCCTACCTAGATCGACCTTTTAGCTTCTTTGGTCACAGCATGGGAGCCTTACTGAGTTTTGAATTAGCGAGATTTCTGCGCCGAAATAATCAGTTATTGCCAGCACATCTCTTTGTCTCGGGACGAAGGTCGCCGCAAATTCCCAGTAGCAATGCTCCTACCTATGATTTACCCGAACCAGATTTTTTATTAGAGCTGCGTCGCCTCAATGGTACGCCCGCCGAAGTTCTAGATAATGCCGAATTAATGCAACTGCTATTGCCGACCCTACGCGCCGATCTGGCGGTGGTGGAAACCAGTATTTATCAAAAAGAGATACCCCTAGATTGCCCCATAACTGCCTTTGGTGGTTATGAGGATTCTGAGGCGAGTATCGATATGCTCCTAGCATGGCGGGAGCAAACCAATGCTGCTTTTGCATTGCATATGTTGCAGGGCGATCATTTTTTCTTGCATTCAGCGCGATCGCCATTGCTAGAGTTACTGTCCCAAGATCTGCTCCAAGTTGTTAGCGGTTTATAAAAAGCCATCTTAAGCATCTTTAAGAGCCTAAATTTGGAGATAATTTATCAGGAAAATTATTAAGAAGAATTAGCAATAATAATTAGTAATAATATTCACATTAAGCATATTTACGTTAAGCATATTTACGTTAAACCCTTCGCAATCTATCGCAGGCTTAGAAACGAAAATATTCCGTTCGATTATCCCGTTCGATTATTCCCTTCGCAATCATTTCGCTAGAGGATTTGCTGATTTTATGATTACCATTGACGAAGATAAATATCCCCTTGTATCCATAAATTTTGGCAGAAAAACAACCTTAGAAGGTACGAAGAAGTATCTCTCCTATTTTGATAAATGGCTATCCCAAGAACAAAAATTTGGGCTAATTCTCAATCAAGCTAATGCTCCACAGGATCTAGCAAAACAGGATTCAGCAAAACAGGATTTAGAACAGATCGAAAACGATCCCGAAGAAATTGAGGCAGTCCATCAATTAACTGTCCATTGGGCTAAGGAGCATAAACCGCAAATCACCTTGTTCTGTGTTGGCATCGCACTTGTCGTTGAGGAGCATGAATTAGGCAAAAGGCAAAAAGCCGCTCCTAAAACGATCGCAGGTTTGTTTGGATGTATGGGACAAGTATTCGCAAATCCACTCGCAGCCGAACAGTGGTTGCGATCGCTTTTGTAAGCAGGATGGCAGGCGCGAAGCGCCTGCCATCCTGCTGTTAATAGCAATTAGAACTGCAAGCCAATCGAGGCTGTCATGGAAAATGGCGCACCTGGAGCAATACCTAACGTGCGTCCACTGCCACCGACACCACTAATGTAGTTGACATCAAAGATATTATTGAAGTTCAGTCCAAACCGCCAGCGATCGCGTTTATAGAAAATAGCGGCATTAGTGAGAAAGTAGTCGCCAACCTCGTAGGAGTTGGCGAGATCGCCTACGCGATTGCCAACATAGTTGACTCCCAAACCAAATCCTAACCCCTGCAAATCACCATCGGGAATCTGATAAGTTGTCCATAGCCCAAAACTATTGTACGGAGAACCAGGCAAGCGATTACCCACAGGGATATCATTGTCCTCGGTCACTCGCGCATTGGTGTAAGCATAGAAACCCGTAATATTCCAATTGGGGGCAATTTCGCCAGAGATATCAAGTTCAATCCCTTGACTGCGCTGTTTTCCTGTCGCGACATAATATAGACTCAGAGGCGATGCCGAAGTCGCTACATTTTGCTTGGTGATGTCGAAATAGGACAGGGTAGCAAATAGTTTTTTGCTTAACTCCGCTTTAACACCAAATTCGTAACCTTGAGCCTTTTCTGGCTCTAGAAAATTGCCATTCACATCCTGTCCCGTGTTAGGACTGAAGGATTGAGAATAATTAGCAAACAGAGATACAGATTCGGTCGGCTTATAAAGTAAGCCCAAGCGAGGACTCCAAGCATTATCATACCGACTCTTCCCATTGGAGGGATTAGTATTATTGACTCCATCAAAGCGAATTCCCGCAATGACGCTAAACTGATCGCTAAGAGCGATTTGATCTTGCAGGAAAACCCCTGTTCGACTGATGTCAGCATCGCTGTACCCTGAGGCTATCTGAGAGATATTGTCGAAATTTGGTCGGGAAAATAGCCCATAGGTTGGACTATAGACATTCAGAGGCAGTAATTTACTAAAATCAATTTTCGTAAGGACATCCTTGAATTTACTCCAATTAAGATCGACTCCCGCCAGCAAGGTATGCTTGAGCGAGCCCGTATCGAACTTCCCAACCACATTGGTTTGGAGTGAATAGTCATTAACTTCAAATTCCCGTTTTCCATATACTCTGATTAGAGTTCCCGACACTTCATTAAATGCAGCGGGCAGAGTCGTCAAAAGTTGCTGAGTTTGGTTGGTATAGCGAAAAGCATTGCGTAATGTCCAATTATCATCAAACTGATGCTCAAAGTTATAGCCGATGCTCAGGCTTTTAGAGTTATTCGTATCATCCCGTTCGCCAAAAATGCGCTCGCGGGGCACATTGACTACGCCCTTCCCATAGGCAAGCAGTCCGACATCATAGGGAGAGCGATCGTTCAAATACTCTAGAGAAAAGGCGAGACTAGTGCGATCGCTAATTTTCCATTTCACGACGGGAGCAATAAAAAATCGCTCCGAAGTAGTCGAGAAGTCACGAAATCCATCCGATCGCTGATAGGCTGCATTGAGGCGATAGAGCAAGTTGCCATTGGTATCTAAGGGACCTGAGAAATCGACACTGGGGCGAATTAGTCCGAAACTACCGACTTGAAATTGTAGATCGTAAAAGGGCTTAGATAGAGGCTGCTTCGTCACTAAATTAATGATCCCGCCAGGTCCATTCTGTCCGTATAGAACTGAAGCAGGTCCTTTAAGCACTTCAATTTGTTCGAGGTTGGCCGTTTCCTGTGCGCCGAGGTTGTAGTAGCTGCGAAACCCATCCCGTAAAATGGGACCATTGGAAAAGCTATCGGTGGTAAATCCGCGAATTGTCAAACTTTGCGAGGAGGCAAATTTTCCCAATTCTCCCGTTACCCCGCTCACATTCCTTAGGGCTTGATCGACGCGAACAATCTGTTGATCTTTCAAGACCTGTTGTGGAACTACTTGAATAGATTGGGGCGTATCAATGATGGCAGTATTCGTACGTGTAGCGGTAGAAGCATTGGGTACGACATAGGCTGGAGGAGCTTCGACTTTGCCCGTTACCTGTACTTCTTCCTCTCCGTCATCGGGCTTTTGGGTGACAGGACTGGTGGGATTACTAAAACTCACTGTCGCTTTAGGTACAGCACTAACGCCAGTAACGATCGCTCGCACATAGCTCGCATTAGCTTGGCTCACCGATACGCTCACAATTCCCTTAGCAGGGTTTTCCACGACAAAGCGATCGCCGCTAGAGAGGGAAAGTTTAGCATTGGGAATATCGAAGTAAACTAATTTACCCGAAGTTTTTGCCACTGGCGCAACGAGGTTGCCTGTCGATGTTTCTAAAATGACTTCAATCCCATCGGCAGTGGGATTTACCTTTACACCCGTAATTTGGACGGGATTGGTAGAAGCTTGAGCGAGTAGCGCTGAGGCCTTGGTAGAAACTTGGCGCAGATCGCGAACGCTAGAAATTTGTCCATCAGATTTAGAATTGCGGGAATCTATCTGAGACCCAGCTTCAGGATTAGCGAGAATATCTGACTGAATAGTTTCTTCTTTTGTGAGATTTTCGGCGGAGACTTCAGCGACATCGAATTTCAATAATTCGGGTGTAGCCATACTAGCGACTGCACAGACCAAGCTGGCAAACAAAACACGATCAGATTTCATTATGATGGTAGGTATCGATTTGATATTGATGATTCAAGGGCAAGTTGGCGCTTGCCCTGTTTTTTGTGAATTTTTTAGCGAATTTTTTGGCGAATTTTTTTGTGATTTTTTTGGTTTAGGCAAAAAATTGCCTCAGCCCAGTTGTGTTTGGCGATCGCCATGAATCGGTTTGTTGACTACAGGATAGGAATTACTAGCAATTAGTTTTTTAGAGATAATTCAATAGATTAGAAAGACTCAAACCCAATAAAGCTCAATAAAAACCCAATAAAATCCCGATAAAATAGTCTAAAGCTTTTCTAAGGCTGACAAAGTTGCATAAAATAATTTAATATTGGACATACTTATTGCTAGATAATATCAATAACTACTAAAACTAATAGCAAAAAGCTGAGTTAATTGCAATAAAATATCAATAATAAATCAGAAATTTGTCCGATTGCCGCTGGCAAACTTTAGCAGAAGTTGATCAGAGGTTGATCAGAAGTTGATCGATTCTTGCGATTTCTCTACCTAAAAGGCTTCTTCCACGCTCCGTCTCTTTCTTGTTACAAGGTCATTTACCCAAGCTTTTCATGTTTCACCTGTCACTGTTTAGACCTTTTTTTAGGTTGCCCAAATATTTACGAGCATCTCCCGCGATCGGACTGACATTAGGGACGATCGCTTTGCTAATTTGCACTATCTACAGCTTGACTCTAGGCAATACCAATATTTCCCTAGAGACTATCTTTAAATCCTTTACCGCTTTTGCAAGCTTTGCCGATAGCGATCGTTTCGAGCCCCTGATTATCCAAACGGTAAGGCTACCGCGATCGCTAATGGCGATCGCCATTGGGGCAGCCCTGTCCGTATCGGGGGCATTGATGCAGGGCTTAACCCGCAATCCTTTAGCCGAAACTGGAATTTTAGGCATTGGCGCAGGGGGAGCCTTAGCCGTAGTAGGAACCCTCTTTGTATTTGGCAACTCTTCATCGGTGGTCTATGCAGGGGCAGCCTTGTTAGGCGCAAGTATCGCAGCGGTGGCAGTCTATGGGCTGGCTTCTTGCGGTGCGGGTGGAGCCACGCCCTTAAATCTAACGATCGCAGGAGCAGCTCTCACCGCATTTATCTCTTCGATTACCACGGCTATTCTCGTCCTCAGCCAACAAACCTTAGAAGAAATTCGATTTTGGTTAGCGGGCTCCTTAGCGGGGAGAGATTTCGATCTGTTTTTACAAGTACTTCCCTTAACGATCCTAGGACTAATTATGGCTCTGTTATTGGGAAAGCAGATTACAACCATGAGCTTAGGAGAGGAAATCGCGACCAGTTTGGGTCAACAAACCTTAGGCGTTAAGCTACTGACCGTAATTAGCGTGGTCTTATTGACGGGAAGCTCTGTGGCGATCGCAGGTCCTATTGGCTTTGTGGGTTTAGTCGTTCCTCACGGAGTGCGCTTTTTTATCAAAACCGATTATCGATGGATTTTGCCCTACTCAGCAATTTTTGGGGCACTTCTTTTATTAACTGCCGATATTGCCGCGCGACTATTGCTCAAACCACAAGAATTGCCTGTAGGGGTTATGACCGCCATTATTGGCGCTCCTATGTTTGTCTATCTCGCGAAATCCAAGGTCAGAAAATAAGGTCAGAAAATAAGGTCAGAAAATGAAGTCATCGCTCGTTGTTCGGAATCCCGTTCTTTCCTTTTCCATCGATCGCCGCTTACCTGCGATCGCTGCAATCCTGATCGCCCTTAGTTTGGTCGCGATCTTGCTCAATGTGTCGCAGGGGGAATATCCGATTGCGATCGCCGATATTCTCAAAACCATTTTGGGGCTAGATACGGGCAACCCCAATCATCCCTTTGTCATCCAAACCATGAGATTGCCACGTACCCTCGTTGCCTTCATGGTGGGCGTTGCTCTTGCCATTTCTGGCACGATTTTTCAAGGGTTAACCCGCAATCCCCTCGCCGACCCCAGCATGATTGGCATCAATGCGGGGGCAAGCCTCGCGGCTGTCAGTACCATCGTCTTATTTCCCGCAGCGCCCCTATATATCCTACCGATCGCTTCTTTCCTTGGGGCTTTGTTAATGGCGGTACTGATCTATCGCTTAGCTTGGAATGACGGAAGTTCGCCGATTTTATTGATTTTATTGGGCATTGGGCTATCGGCGATCGCCACGGCTCTGACCAATTTATTAATTATTTTTGGGGCAATTGCCAATGTCAGTCAGGCGATCGTTTGGCTCGCAGGAAGTGTCTACGGTCGTACTTGGCTGCAATTTTGGGCTTTTCTGCCTTGGTGTCTCTGCGGTATTCCCCTTGCTCTGGGCTTATCCCGCCATCTCAACGTCTTGCACTTAGGGGATGATGTCGCCAAGGGATTGGGCACGCGATTGGAATGGGAGCGAGGGCTACTAGTAATCGTCGCGGTTGCCTTAGGAGGTTCCGCAGTTGCCACCGCAGGAACGATTGGCTTTGTGGGCTTGATGGCTCCCCATATTGGTCGCAAACTTGTGGGGGGAAATCATCAAAACCTTCTACCCATCGCCGCCCTCATCGGTGGGCTATTAGTCACGATCGCCGATTGGTTAGGGCGAACTCTATTTGCACCTACAGAATTACCCTGTGGCACGATTGTGGCGGCGATCGGCGCTCCGTTTTTTCTATCCTTACTCATTCATCATCGCAAACGCTAATGCTGGAACTTTCTACCCAAAATTTATCCCTAGCTTACGAAAAGAAAAATATAATTCAAGACTTGACCTTAACCATTCCTACGGGAAAAGTGACGGCTTTAGTGGGAGCCAATGGTTGCGGTAAATCCACCTTATTAAAAGGATTAGCGCGTTTACTTAAACCAACCGATGGAGTGGTGTATCTAGATGGAAAATCGATCGCTCAGCGATCGACCAAATCCGTTGCCCAACAATTAGGATTATTACCACAAAACCCCAGTGCCCCTGAAGGCTTGACCGTAAGAGATCTGGTGGCTCAAGGTCGATATCCCCATCAAACTTGGATGCAACAGTGGTCGATTCAAGATCGCCAATTTGTCCAGCAGGCACTAGAAATGACTGACCTTGTGGAACTGAGCGATCGCCCTCTGGATACCCTTTCAGGGGGACAAAGACAGAGAGCTTGGATTGCGATGGCACTTGCCCAGAATACGAAAGTTCTCTTACTGGATGAGCCAACCACCTTTCTCGATTTAGCACATCAAATTGAAGTCTTAGATCTGCTGCACTATCTCAATCAACAACAAGAACGCACGATTGTCATGGTGTTGCACGATCTTCATCATGCCTGTCGTTATGCGGATTACATCGTAGCGATCAAAGATGGCAGGATCTTTGCGGAGGGAACACCCCAAGAAGTAATCGTTGAAGACATCGTTCAGGCGGTATTTAATTTAAAATGTCGCATCTATCCCGATCCGATCGCAGGCACACCGATGTGTATTCCCATCAGCGCCAAGGGAGCAGGAATGCATGGGCGAGTACTACCATAGGTTTAGTTAAGAAAATATGAAAATCATCAATTCGGTGCGATCGATCGCTGTGGCGATCGTGATCATATTGGCGATCGTAGCCTGCCAAGGTCAACCCTACCAGCCAGATACCCGTAATACTGCTGCCGTCTCGCCCCGCAATGACTGCCGTGATGTCGAACATGCGATGGGCGTGACCAAGGTCTGCGGTCAACCCCAGAGAATTGTCGTACTAGGGCCCTATCTGCTCGAGCCCTTACTCGCCCTAGATATGCAGCCCATTGCTTTTGCCGACAATGCCAACTTTCATCAAGGAGACTATACCAATCCTAGCAAACAGATTCCCTATCTGGGAACGAGAATCGCCAACCCCATTGCCAATGTGGGAGTTGCCTATGCTCCTTCCATCGAAGCAATTCTCAAAGTTCAGCCAGACTTGATTTTGGGATTGGATATTAACAACAAGCGTCAATATCCAATTCTATCGAACATTGCCCCGACCATCATTCTCAAATGGACTGATCCAGAGATAAACCTCAAAGAGATCGCTCAAGCGATTAACCGTTCCCCACAAGCCGAGCAGTTAATCGCCAATACGAAACAGGAGATTGCCGCAGCCCGCCAAGCCTTTGAGCCGATCGTCAAAACCGATCCGAAAATGCTATTGCTAATTTCCTCGGAGTTGCGTGAGATGACTTTAGGAACGAAAAGGCATGGGCTTTGCACCGCTCTGCTACAGGATTTAGGATTTCAACTGGTCTATCCACCCAAACAGGAAGAAGCCCTTGCACCCATTTCCCTAGAGACTTTACCTCAACTCAATCAAGCCGATCGGGTTCTCTTACTGGGTAATAACTTCAGCAATCCCAACCAATTCAAACGCGCCAGTAGTTTTGAGGAATCTCAACTGGCGAACCTGAAGCAAGCTTGGTCAAAAAATGCGATCGCGCAGTCCCTCAAGGCAAGTAAAGCTGGCAAGGTTTACTTTGTGCCTACCTACCTTTGTCTGGGTTTACCTGGCACTATTGGTACGCATCTCTATCTTGACGAACTAAAAAAGCAAATATTAAGTAGCTAAGCTAATTCATATTAAATCAAAACCCAAAAGAGGGATGC
>NZ_SELU01000118.1:0-4712 GCF_006861605.1 Pseudanabaena sp. UWO310
CTTCCTGATTCACTAGGATGAGCTTTCTATATCGAAATATAGCGAGTCTTATCGTCCCTCCACAGGCAGAAGTCCTAGTTCCTAAGACCTATATTTTCCTTGCAACACGTCCCTTTAGTTTGGTTTTCACTTTGGGAGTTAGTGGTCAAGATATGCTTATTTTATCATGGATTCGCTAGCGCTCAATTTATTTTCTGGTTCGTTTTCATCCCGTCACCCATCCTGTAAACGGATAGGGGGCGGGACTTCCCACTCACATTAGTTAAACGAACGGAGCGGAATTTCCCCAACCGCCTGTAAAGACAAAACTAGATGATGGATAACGATCGCGAGGAGCATTTTCGCGTTCTTGCAGATCCGCAGGAAGATTGCTCGTTTCACCCGCATAACCGATCGCGATCGCGGCAATTGGACGCGCCGTTTCAGGAATATTAAAAGTTGCGATCGCCTTGGTTGCATCGAAACCACCCATCTGGTGAGCGACAAGATTTAAGGCGGTAGCTTGCAAAACTAAGGTTGCAGCCGCTTGCCCAGCATCGTATTCACCCCAAGCATTGGGCTTGCCATTATGCTTAAAAGCTTTTTGGGCGACAATCAAACCCAATACAGGAGAAACCTGCGCCCATACGACATTGCCTAGCACAATGCAATCGAGCATTTTCTGATAATTTACTGTGTCATCTTTGGTCGCGATGATAAACGCCCAAGGTTGATCGTTAAAGCAAGAGGAAGTCCATCGCGCCGCTTCAAATAGTTGAGCGAGTTTTTCTGTCTCAACAAGTTTGCTGTCAAAGGCACGGGGACTCCATCGCTGAGCAATTAATGGATGAATTTCATGATTAGTCGGTGCTGGTTTTTCCATATTGATATGTTGAGTTAATGAGTTTGAGTTCGTCCTAAGCAGTTAAGCATAATTAAAACCCAAAACTAGAGAGCGTACCGCCCGCTATGCGGGCGGTACGCTCTTCTAGGTTTTAAGTTTCTCCCAAATCACAAAATGGCTACGCCATTTTGTGATTTTAAAACCCTTACTAGGTTTGCTTTTCAATTTCCAAAAGTGTAGCCACACTTTTGGAAATTGGTATTACTTATGCTTAGCTACTTAATCAATATAGTAATCTCAATATAGCAATCTATTTTTGCTCAGGACAGCGAGCCTAAAAAGATGAGTGGCGGCGCTAGCGCCGCCACTCATCTTTTTAGGCTTGCCGTCTAGCGATTGCTATATAATACTTTCAGCACAATTACTTAGGATGTTATTTTACGCGCATGGACAACACGCTCGATACCCAAGCTATGCGAAGGGCTTTGCATAAATCTCCTAATTATTTTCGCCAAGGATTTGGTCATGGAGAAGAAGCTGAATCCACCATGCGATCGCAATATCATAGCGACCTAATCCAAACAATTCGCGATCATAACTATGTTTATACACAGGGTGATGTAACCATCTATTTAGCGAAATCCTTCGGGTTTTGTTGGGGTGTGGAACGAGCAGTGGCGATGGCGTATGAAACCCGAACTCAGTTTCCTACAGAAAGAATTTGGATTACAAATGAAATCATTCACAATCCTTCCGTGAATGCCAAACTCAAGGAAATGGAAGTTCAATTTGTGCCAGTAAACGATCGCGGAGTTAAGGACTTTTCTGGGGTCGGACAGGGTGATGTGGTAATTTTGCCAGCCTTTGGCGCTAGCGTTCAGGAAACTCAGTTATTAGATAGCCTCGGCAGTAAGATCGTCGATACGACCTGTCCTTGGGTATCCAAGGTATGGAACCGCGTTGAGAAGCATAAAAAAGCGGATTTCACTTCTATCGTTCACGGCAAGTATAACCATGAGGAAACGATCGCGACTAGTTCCTATGCCAAGCGCTATCTAGTCGTGCTAAATATGAAAGAAGCTGAGTATGTGACTAATTACATGCTCAAGGGAGGAGATCGCCAAGAGTTTCTCAGCAAGTTTAGCAAGGCGATCTCCGCAGGTTTCGATCCTGATCGCGACCTCGAAAGAGTGGGAGTCGCGAATCAAACAACCATGCTTAAAGGTGAAACGGAAGCGATTGGTAAGTTGTTTGAAAAGACGATGATGCAAAAATATGGCGTGGAAAATGTTAATGAACATTTTCTGGCTTTTAATACGATCTGTGACGCTACTCAAGAGCGTCAGGATGCGATGTTTGAAATCGTCGAAGAGGATCTCGATTTGATGATCGTTATCGGTGGTTATAATTCATCCAACACGACCCACTTACAGGAAATTGCGATCGAGCGCAATCTTCCTTCCTACCACATTGATGATGTGCATCGGATTCTATCGGCTGAAGCGATCGAGCATAAGCCCCTAGGTAAAGAAATCGAGCAATCTGTCAATTGGTTGCCCACAGGCAAAATCAGCATTGGGGTAACTTCAGGTGCATCAACCCCCGATCGCGTTGTCGAAGATGTCATTAATAGGATTTTTACCTTAAAAAATTAATTCTAAATTCTTATAGCAAAGCTCAAAATGGCTATGCCATTTTGAGCTTTGAAAACCCTTACTGGGTTTTGCAATACTTTTAAAAAATTTCTTGGTTTGGGTTTGAGCGCAAAGCGCTATAGTGATGTGCAGCATCGTAAGTATTGGAAGATTATTCGGAGGTATTAGCTTATGTCCGCAGCAACTAAAAAATATCGATTAATCACCCGAAGCGACTTTGATGGTGTTGTCAGTGCTGTATTGCTCAAAGAACTCGATATGATCGATGAGATTCTGTTTGTCCATCCTAAAGATGTACAAGACGGCAAAGTGGAAGTCTGCGATCGCGACATTTTAACTAACCTACCCTATACCGAAGGTGCACACTTAATTTTCGATCACCACACCAGTGAAACAATGCGAGTGTATGACACTCCTGACAATCATATTATTGAGGGTGAAGCCCCTTCTGCCGCAAGAGTCGTCTACAACTATTACGGTGGTAAGTTAAAGTTTCCGAAGGTTTCGCAGTTAATGATGCAAGCGGTAGACAAATGCGATTCCGCCCAGTTTGATATTAATGATATTCTCCACCCTGAAGGCTGGGTATTACTAAGTTTTCTAATGGATTCGAGGACAGGCTTAGGTAGATTTCGCGAGTTTACGATCTCTAACTATGCCTTAATGATGGAATTAGTGGATGCCTTTCGCACGATGTCCATCGAAGAGATTATGGAACTTCCGAATGTAAAGGAACGGGTAGAACTTTATTTTGTCCAGCAAGAAATTTTTAAAAAGCAAATTCAACGCTGTGCTGAGGTTTATGACAAGTTAGTGATCGTTAACTTACGTGGTGAAGAAACGATCTATGCTGGCAATAGATTCATGGTCTATGCACTATATCCTGATTGTAATATTTCTATCCATTTGATGTGGGGCAGACAAAAGCAGAACGCCGTATTTGCAGTGGGCAAGTCGGTGCTCAATCGTACCTGTCCGATCAATATTGGGGAGTTGATGTTGAGGTATGAGGGAGGAGGACATGCCAATGCGGGAACCTGTCAGATTGATAACGATCGGATAGAAGAGATCAAACAAGAACTCATTGATATTATCACCCGCAATAATGTGATAAAGCCTTCAATATCATTTGAAAGCTAGGAAAACCAAAACCAGAGAGCGTACCGCCCGCTACGCGGGCGGTACGCTCTGCTAGGTTTTAAGTTTACTTATGCCTAGCTACTTAGCAGGACTATTAGTTGAGAAGATATTGTAATTTTAGGCGTAGGGTAGCTAGAGCGTTGGCGCGATGACTAATACGAGCTTTAACTTCTGGGGGAGCTTCGCCAAAGGTCTGCTGAAGTTCAGGCATGAAAAAAATAGGATCGTAGCCAAAACCGCCGTTACCCATCGGCGATTCAGTGATTACTCCTTTACAAATACCAATTGCATCGGCAACGATTTCGCCAGATGGTGAAGCGATCGCGATCGCACATACAAATTGAGCTTCGCGATTAGAGAAATCGCGAAGTTCTGTTAATACTCGATTAATCCGATCGCGATCGGTAGGAGCATACCTTGCCGAAAGTACTCCAGGAGCACCATTGAGGGCAAATACTTCTAGTCCAGAGTCATCAGCGATCGCCCATTGTTTAGTGGCGATCGCTACTTGAGAAGCTTTTAGATGGGCATTCTCAATAAAGGTTATACCTGTTTCCTCGACATCGATATTGTCAGGCTTAGCTATCAGTTCAACCCCAAAATCTGCCAAGTAAGAACGAAACTCTTCTACTTTTCCTGCATTACCGCTAGCAATTACTAATTTGTGCAGTTGCGTCAATACATCAACCATTTTTGTTTCACCCACCATTTTTGCTCATTACTTAATTATCGATCAATTTTTAGGTTTTACACCCTATTTATTATATTTGAGCCTACATTTATTAGAACTTACAGAAAAAATACCTAAACATCATGATTTATCAACAATAGATTCGCAAATAGATCGGTAGTCCTAAAAAGGAAAGGATTTATATGGTAAGGATGGGCGACGCGAAGCGTCGCCCATCCTTACCTATTTAGCACTGCCTTAGAAGTGAACTACCAGACGCTGATGCTCCGCATACAACACTGGCTTCCTGATTCACTAGGATGAGCTTTCTATATCGAAATATAGCGAGTCTTATCGTCCCTCCACAGGCAGAAGTCCTAGTTCCTAAGACCTATATTTTCCTTGCAACACGTCCCTTTAGTTT